>JACBOA010000016.1 GCA_013403005.1 Methanobacteriaceae archaeon
AATTGATAAATATTTCGATTCTTAAGACCCTATTATGATATATGGAGATTTTTCGATTGTACTTTTATTAAAGACATTCGGATAAGAATTGATGTGTGAAATCATGTCCAAACAATTCATAAATTTCAATATCAAATCAGACACCATGTTTATATTGTTAAAATTTTTTTAATTCATTAGATTTTTAATAGAACTTAATTAAGACTAATAGATTGGATAGAATAGACTAGATAATAGATTCGGATTAAAATTAAGATTGAATTAGCTATTGATTAAATAAGTAGATGGAAATTGGAATATCTGAATGATTATAGAGAATTGAATTAAAAAAATTAGATTTATATAACTCTTATTAAATGCTTAAATTGAATTAGATTCTATGTAGAGGCCTGATATGTTAAATTACAAAGGAATTTACTATCAAACTCATCCAAAGGTGTATGAACCGGCGGAAGATACCTTTTTATTAGCAGAAAATCTTCAAGTAGAACGAAAGGACCGTGTGCTGGAAATAGGAACTGGAACTGGAATTATCTCAATATTAACATCTAAACTATGCCGCACAGTTACTGCTACTGATATTAATCCCCATGCCATAGATTGTGCTTTAAAAAATATAATAGCCAACAAATCTTACAATGTGGAGTTAAAAAAAGGAAATTTATTCGAACCTGTTGAAGGTGAGAAATTCGACTTAATTTTATTTAATACACCCTACCTACCTACATCTGAAGATGAAAAAGTCAATGATGAACTGGAAGCTGCATGGGATGGTGGTAAAGATGGTAGAAAAGTTATTGATCAGTTTCTGGATGATTTAAGGGATCATCTTAACCCCGGAGGTAGAGTTCAACTGGTCCAGTCATCTCTGTCCGATATTGATAAAACACTGCAAAAATTAGAGGATTTGGGTTTCGAATCATCGGTTACTGCCAAAAAAAAATGTTTTTTTGAAGAAGTGGTGGTTATAACTGGAAAAATGAAGTAGACTCCAAAGTCCTATAGGTATTACAATTAGAACCATTTATACAATTTAATACCATACTCTAAAAACAAAATAACATGGCTGGGGATTGAGGTAGGATAATTTAACTTTATCAGTGGGGGTTCCCTTAGGAAATCCAGCAAGATAGGTGTTGAATGACTTATCAAGATTCCCAGAGTAAAAAACATGGAACCACAAAACTGCAGTTGTGTTATTATTTAAACATTCATTGATTCTTTCATTAACTAAAACAGGTTTATTATTGAAGTTTTTTAACTCTTTTGACATGTTTTCGGGTCGATCAATCATCCACCCCGCGGATGGGTCTGGAATAATTTCAGGATCTGTCATAACATAGAAATCTGTTGATTCTAACATGAACTTAGTAACTCTAAAATGATAACAAATCCATCCTGGCTTTCTATTTTCAAAATCAACCTTTCTGTGCCCATCAGTTTTATTATATTCAGAGTGTGGACAAATTTCTCCCTGATTATTCTGTTCAGATATAGTAGAATTCTCATTTACAGCTTTTATAAAAACCAGAGCGCTGGTGTTAATGTAATTACACATTACAGTTCGGTTTACCACCCACACATCACTTGAAGATTGATTTGTACTTATATTTTTAACTACAATTGGTTCCAGGCACTGATCTACGGGGTAGATAATTAATGTGGAATTACAGTATTCAGGAATCACCTTTCCTAACATTAATAAATCATAAGATTGTTTAAGACGTTCTATTTTAGCTTTGCTTAGAACATTTGGTTTACTAGTCATTTTTGAGGAGTCTATTTCTGCCAACCCTGGTGTAATCCCATTTAATTCCATTAATTCTTCCCAGTTTTCAGGAGAACCCGGAGTTTTAATCAGCATATCTGCACCACTCATGGTAATTCTTTCTAAAGAATGGGCATAGGAATAGTCCTGCATTTTAGAACCTACAATATCCATAGTATTGGCTGAAACCCCCAATATTACTGTTATTAATATCAAAGCCAGCATTAGATCTATAGAAAATACTATCCCCTTTTTATCTTCAGCTAATTTATCCAAAAACATCCCATCACTATTAATCATTGATTTATCCATATAGTGGTAATCCATACTTTTTCCGGTGAGAATCATCGAGAAAAAGGTGAAAATAATGGGTACCATTGTAGAAATAGATGATTTCATGACCATAGTATGTTCCATGACCTGTATCATCGAATATAACATGATCCGGAGAACTGGTAGCCATAGAAGATGATAGATTTAAATAAGGTGAATTAGGAGAGGGTGCTGGTACAATGAATGTTTCCATACCATAATGTGGACATACTCCTTTACCTTCCAGCCTACAGAAAAAACATGACCCATCACTACTTTCGTGATAAAAACCATTATCAATACAATTTTTTAAATTTATTAAATCAATAGAGTTCCCATGAAGACTATAAGGATCATACGGACATTTATTAATATATAATGGGGATGTAGCATTTTCATAAGCTTCAGAATTATTAACACCTCTGGATTTCAGATAATTAGCAAGACTTGACCCGTAAAATATTTTCCCATCCCGGATGCTTACTCCACCATGATTTTTGCACTTGACAAAGGGTAAAGGATCCATAATAGGATATGATCCATTTTTAAGAGAAATATTCTGTTTTAAATCTACTTGGTGTTTAATAGAGCCCTTCTCAACGGTAATGGTGGATTTAATTTCTATTTTAAATGGATCTTGGCTGTTATTCACAGACCACACCTCACATTTAGCCCGGAAACCTTCATGAGAGTATTTAGAACATAAAATATCCATATTACACTGAATATCTTCTTTGATCTCTTTTCTACTATTTTTAAGAGGATTTCCATTGATGACCACCTTTTCTGATTTGTTTTTTAGCACTTCCCGGCCTATGATCGGCAAATTTGTTTCCAAATCCTTTGCTACAAATAAAACATCATCGGAAGTTATCTCTGATTGTTCCATAACTTCCTGCCCCACCATCATGTTAATAAATATGATTAACAGTAAAACAGTGGGTATTATGAGAAGAAACGAAACTATTCCCATGACATAACCTTTATCATCCATGATTCCAACCCTTAGTTTCGTTTTTAACCAACAATAATTATTATTAAATTATATAATTTTATTAATTAATAATAAAGTTTACTATAAGTAATATTTAAGGGATTTAATGGAGTGCTTTAAAACCAAGTAAAAAAAAGTAAATTTTAACTTTGGATATGGAACAAACTATTACTCCTAAATCAGAAGACATTGATAAAAAAAACTAAAAAACTTATTAAAAACATCAGAATTATATACAAAATTATACGAATAAATATCCAATAATAATCCAGATTAATAGAATGTTAATAGAATGCAAATTTTCAAGTAACTCGATGCTGATGAATTTTCTGTTAAATCAAGATCAACCAAAATTAAAGCTTAGCGAGGTAGTAAAATGAAAGATATTGTAAGAGGCTGGCGTCACATTTCACAAAGGTACAATCTCATTGGATCAAAGTGTTTACAATGCGGTGAAGTGTTTTTTCCCATGCGAGTTATCTGTCCTGAGTGCCGGAGGAAAGGGAAACTAGAGGATATCAAATTCAGTGGAAAGGGGAAAATTCACAGTTACTCCGTTATTCACACACCAACCGATGAATTTAAGAATATATCACCCTATGCTGTGGCTATAATTGAACTGGAAGAAGGAGCCAAAGTTACCAGCCAAATTGTGGACTGCGACATTGGGGATATTGAAGTAGGTCAGGAAGTTGAATTAGTGTTTAGAAAAATTAGAGAAGAAGGCGAAGAAGGAGTTATTTCCTATGGTTACAAATTCAAACTCAGACAGTAAGATTGGTGTCCTGCTGGTGGGGCACGGAAGCAGATTACCCTATGGTAAAGACGTTCTAAGCCAAATAGCAGATATTTATCGGATGCAAACTGAACATCCTGTAGAAATAGGATTTATGAATATGAACAAACCATCAATTCCCTCATCCATCAATAAACTAGCCCAGATGGGTGTGGAAAAGATTGTGGTAACCCCTGTTTTTCTGGCTCATGGAGTGCACACTAAACAGGATATTCCCCATATTCTGGGATTAAACAATGGAGATGACACCCAGGGGCACAGCCATGGACATGATCATGGGCACAGCCATTCACATGATGATGAAGTTCAAGAAGAAATTCACTTCCAGGGAGAGATTATATACACGGATCCACTGGGTGCTGACCCCAAAATTGCAGATATAATCAAAGACAGAGTAGATAACGCACTTTAAAGAAATTCTGTCTTTAAATTAAAAATAATGTCTTCAAAAAAATATTTGAATAGGGTAAAATTCGAAAAAAATCTCGAAATATCCCATCTCGGTGAGAAAAAACTTATTAAACGACTCCTTAAACATGGTCGTGCATTTCAACCTAATTCTACTTTTTTTGATGAATCTTATTTTAAAAGTCTCAGTGATGATGCTGCTTTAATTGATTTCGGTGACAAATATTTGGCTGTCACTTCTGACCTTCTTCTGGAATCATCTCATCTACCCCCTACTATGAGTCCTAAAGAGAAGGGTATGAAAGTGGTTACAGTTAATGTTAGTGATTTAGCAGCTATGGGAGCAAAACCATTCGGTTTTATACTTTCTTTAGGTTTGGTTAAAGATCTGCCCCTGGGAGAGTTTGACAAAATCATGGAAGGTGTATTTGAGGCCTGTCAGGATTATGAAATGGGACTCATGGGTGGTGACACTAACCAGGCAGATGAACTCATCCTCAGTGGAACCTGTTTAGGCACTGTGGATAAAGATAAAGTTCTGATGAAGGAAGGTGCAATGCCCGGGGATGTGGTGGCAGTCACCGGCCCCTTGGGTGTGGCTGCAGCAGGATTTGAATTTTTACTAGCTCCACCACCAGTTCAGGAAAAACTCAAAAAGACTCTTAAATCCTCTACACTGAAACTGGTTGAGAAACATGCCCTTGAACCGAAGGCAAGATTGAAAGAGGGTTTAATGCTGGCAGAAACTGGTGCTGTGACCTCTGCTACAGATATTACTGATGGTCTGGCCAGTGAAATGGGGGAGATCTTGGAAGCTTCTGAAAATAGTGTGGGAATTACTATTTTTGAGACCATGATCCCCATAAATCCAGAAACAAGAGAATTTGCATCCCTACTGAACAGGGATGCTCTTGATTTTGCACTTTATTATGGTGAAGACTTTGAACTTCTTTTAACCATCAGAAAGGATGAATTTGAAACATTAAAAGATGAATTCGGGCTTCATCAGGTGGGTGTGGTGACCAGTTCTGGTAAGATGGAAATAGTAGATAAGGCTGGTAAAACAAATATATTAAAGCCCAAAGGTTACCAGCACTTTAATAAGGATTAATTTTATTGATTATTCTTTGATTATTCGGATTCAAATAAGGATTGGAGGGTTATTATCATGAAAAAGGAAGCAATACTTTATGAAAAGCTGGATGGGGCGCTAAACTGCCATGTTTGTCACCGTGGCTGTGTAATATCCAATGGGAAGACTGGTTTTTGTGGTATGCGACAGAACGAAGATGGCACCATGTACAGTTTGAACTATGCCTCAGCCTCCTCAGTGGCAGTGGATCCTATTGAGAAAAAACCCCTATTCCATTTTTATCCTGGAAGCCTTTCATTCAGTTTGGGGAGTGTGGGTTGCAACTTCCGATGCCCTTACTGTCAGAATTGGACCATATCCCAGGCTACACTGGAGGAGATAGGGACCAATGATATCCTTCCAGAGCACGCTATAGAATTGGCCCAGGAAAATCTCTGTGCTTCCATTTCCTGGACCTATAATGAACCCACCATGTGGTTTGAATACACCTATGACTCAGCTAAACTGGCTAAAAAAAATGATGTGAAGACGGTTTATGTAACCAATGGTTATATGAGCCAGGAAAGTCTGGATCTCATCAGCCCCTATCTGGACGCGGCTAATGTGGATTTGAAGGGGATGTCAGATACGTTCTACCAGGAACTGTGCCAGGCCAGACTGGAACCAGTACTGGAAAACATCCAGATCATGCATGATCAGGGAATTCACCTGGAAGTTACCAATCTGGTGATACCCGGATACAATGATTCCCATGAAGATCTCTCTGCACTGGTTAAATTCATGGCTGAGGTGGATGTGGAGATTCCCCTGCACTTTACCAGGTTCTATCCCCACTACCACATGAAGCAAGTGCCACCCACTCCAGTGGAAACTCTGGAGAAAGCTCAGAAAATGGCCACAGAAGCAGGGATTAAATATGTTTATGTGGGTAATGTTCCAGGCAGTGATGGAGAGAACACCCGATGTCCTGAATGCAGGGAACTGCTCATAAAAAGAGATGGATTTACAATCAGGGCTAACCATCTCAAAAAAGATAAGAAATGTCCCGAATGTGGGGCTAAAATTCATATTATGGTTTAATTAACATATTTGCAATATATAACTTCAAAAAAAAGAATTAAGATTTTTAGAAATCTCTAATCAGAAAAACTAACCCTTTCGAACTTCTCCAGCTTATCCAGGGGTTTAGTTGCATCAACACCCATCTTGGTAGTTGTGCCTTCAGGAGTTGCACACGGATCCAGAGATGAACCACGGGCTCCAGGGACTATTAGAATATCATCATCGCCTTTCACCCGGGTGGCTATGGCATACTCAATATCCTCAGCATTAAAGATGTCCACATCCTCGTCCACCACTACACAATGTTTGAGCGAAGGGTGAGCGGCCAGTGCTGCCATGATAACATTTTTTCCATCCCCTTGCGTCTGTTTTTGAATGGATATAGCAGCGTGAAGCCAGCAACATCCCCCTTCAGTGAGTGCAACATTTTTCACAGTGGGCACAGTGTTTTGAACAGCAGTGAATATTCTTGGTTCTTGGGGAAGACCCTGTAGCAGTTTATGCTCGAAGCCAGCAGGCATTATGGCGTGATACATTGAATCATTCCTGTAGTGCATCTGATCCAGTTTGATAACTGGTTCCTGGCGTACTACATCATAGGTGTCTGTGAGGTCAACAAATGGTCCTTCTTCAGCTCTTTCATGAGGTAACATCTTACCTTCAAGGAGTATTTCACATTCAGGTACCTCTAAATCCACTGTTTCACATTTAATAAGATTCATGTTTCCCTGGTGGAAATGGTTGGCTACTTCCAGTTCATCCACGTTGATGGGTACGGATGTGGTGGTGGCCAGTAGGGTGGCCGGGTGCATTCCAATGGCAATGGCCAGTTCCAGAGGTTCATCCAGTTCTTCAGCACGTTTATGGTAAGTGTAAAGGTGTCTGGGAACTATACGGGCGGTGAGACTGTCCTTACCCAACACGAGCATGCGGTGGATGGATGCATTCCGCACTCCTGTTTCCGGATCCTTGGCAATGATCACCCCAGAAGTGATGTAAGGACCAGCATCACGCCGGTAATAGGTGAGTATGGGAATTTCATTGAGGTCTGCTGGTTTGGAAACATCAAAAACATCTTGGACCGTTTTATAATTAGTTATTGGAACGGGATTTGCTGTTGCCTTTATAATTTTCTGGGTTATACCTTCCACATCTGTGTTCAAAGCCCGGGCTATTTTCTCACGGGTGTTGCATATCCCTGATATGACTTTCATATCCGATTCTTTGATGTTTTCCATGATAATAGTGTCTTTTGGATATTTTCTTAAAAATCCAGATGCTTCCAGATTAGTAGATACCTTTTCATCTATTTTGATAATATTAAAGTCATTTTCAAGAGTTTTTAAGAATTTTTGCATAAATTCACCAACTTTCATTCGATATTAGTAACGATAATTTTTATGAGTTTTTTTATGAATTTGTGTTAACCCCCCTTAAATCCTCGGTAAAGGGAAAACTAATTTTTAACATTCCAATCTCTCAAAGACGATTTTTTGCTTTTTTCTTGAAAAATTCCCTCTTATTCTTATAATTAAATATTGGCTCTGTGGAAATCATTTAGTATGATGGGATCACTAATTGAGGTATTATAGCGTAATACTGGAGTGATCCCATGTGTGACTTTGATCCTGACGAACTTATAAAAATTACTACAACCTCTTTTAAAATGGCTAAAATGACCATACCTACTAATTCTTTTATATATATTCAAAGCATAATTTTACACACTACACCAACATATGGAATCAATATGTTTAATGAAACGTTTGAGGCATGAAAATACCGTGAAATTTGTTCAAATTCTAAGAGGATTTCTATAGAGCCAATTTTTCTATTCAGTAGAAGAGTTAATAAAAGCTGAATAAAAAATTCCGGTGCTCCAACGCCATTTTACTCTACTTTTACGGCTCTTAGAAAAAAATTGTAAGGAAAAAAAATAAAAGATAATAAAGCAAGGTTAAAACTAGATTTCCATTTTCAACTACCTTTTACAGTTAATATTCCCCTTAAACCGCATAATGTCCCTTTTTATAACCTCATCACCTATGCTGAGCATTTCAGCAGCGAGTATTGCAGCGTTACCCCCTGCATCGATACCAACGGTGGCCACTGGCACTCCCGGAGGCATGTTCACCATGGAAAGTAGTGCATCCATTCCATCCATTCTTATAGCGCAGGGAACTCCTATAACTGGTTTTTCAGTGTAGGCCACCACTGCTCCGGTCACATGGGCGGAAAGTCCGGATATGGCAATAAATAGATTGGTATCCTTATTCCTTTTAAGGAAGTTTTCAAACTTTTCAGGGGATCTCACTGGGGATATAACCGCAGAATCGTAGGTAATATTCAGTTTATCCAGGAACATGGTGGCCTTCTTAGCCACCTTAATGTCACTGTAACTTCCAGAGATCACTGCCACTTGGGGAGGGTGACGGTTCTCCATCCTTTCACCAGGATGAATGGTGACTTCATCCCTTTCAAGTTCATTTCCAAAGGCTTTTTCATTCTCTTCATCCAAATCAATGCTTATCTTGGAATAATATTTTCCCTTTATTTGGGGGAAAATGCCTTCCTCATCTTCTGCAATTTTAGAATAAAAATCGTTTCTGAATTGTGACAACCTCTCTCTAATATCCTTATTATCAATTCCTATTATTTGAGCCGCCATTATTGCAGCGTTATCTCCCCTATCTATTCCCACCGTTGCTACAGGAGCACCTAATGGCATCTGGACTGAGGCGAAAAGTGCATCCAGTCCTGCGACTTTAACCTCTACTGGTACTCCAATAACAGGTTTATGAGTAATTCCTGCTATTATACCAGGTAGATGTGCTGATAATCCAGCAATACCTATGAATACATCTACACCATTCTTGGTTGCCTTGGTAACTATTTTTTTAACCTTTTCGTGGGTCCGGTGGGCGGAGGCTACTCTCAGATCGTAGTATATTCCCAGTTTTTCCAGGATTTGTGTGGCTTTTTCAGCTATTTTAAAATCTGAAGCACTGCCCAGTATGATCATAACCTTAGGTTCCATGATAAACCTCACTTTTAAGTGATTTATTAGCAACTTTTTATATTTGAATGGATTTTAGGTGAAAACCCATTTACACATAAAAATTTATGCTTAAAAGGGATAATATAGTTTTGTAATAGAGAGATTTAAAGAGTCACTAGATGAATCAGAAGTATTATATAACTTTACATAGTTAGTTAAGGTAACATGTCAGATTTAGAGGTGTAATATAAGTGTCTTGGATTATTCTATTACTAGTTATTATCATCGCTTCGGTGAAAAATAGGACTTCAAAAAAGCCCATGACCGTATCAGTCATATTACCAGCATATAATGAGGAAAAAACTGTTGCTAGTGTGATCCGCGCTGTTCAATCTCTAGATTATGTTGATGAGATCATTGTAGTTAATGATGGTTCACTGGATGCCACCGAAAGAGTGGCAAAAGAAGCAGGTGCAACTGTTATAAGCCACACCAAAAACAGGGGAAAAGGTGCTGCCATAAAAACTGGGTTTAAAAACTCTAAAGGAGACATAGTTGTTTTCCTAGATGCGGATCTTCAGAAACTAACCCCTAAACAAGTGGATAAAATGATTCGGCCCATTTTAAATGGAGAGGCTGATGTTACCAAGACCAAATTTAAAAGAGAAGCAGGGAGAGTTACTGAATTAACAGCTAAACCATTATTAAGCTTTTTCTTCCCGGAGATTAAATTTGAACAACCTCTCAGTGGCCAGTTTGCCGCTAAAAGATCCTTCTTAAATAATATCCAGTTGGAAGATGATTACGGAGTGGATGTGGGGATAGTTTTAGATGCAGATGTGATGGGAGTGCGAGTTAAAGAGGTTGATATTGGTAGTATTAACCATGCCATGTCCTCCCTGTATGAACTCAACATTGTAGCCACTGAAGTGGTGCGAACTATCGTGGACCGTGCCAATACCTATGGCCGCATCACCATGATCGACAGCCTGGGAAGGTCCATAAGAATGGGAGTTTTAGGCCTTTCACTGACAACTCTCGGGTTTTTCTTCCTTTTTTTCATTAAAATTCGCCCTTCCTACGTGGCTCTGTACATAGGGCTGGGCATAATCATTATTGGAATTATAATCGCTGCTTATTATATTATCAAGATCATTAGATCATCCATTAAAACCATTTTAAGGCCAGATGATAAGTCCCGGAACATTAAATCAATCTTTTACATGCACTCACCCCTGATTGTTTCAGGACTTATCATGTTTGCAGTGCTCTTCACCATGCTGGGATCAGTGCACATTGATGAAGGGAAAATATCTGTGGAACCCACTGCACGGAATCTCATATTCCTCAAACAACCAACCACCAACCAAAGTTTTGACATTCGCGGCCCCTACACCGTGGACAGTGCACTGGAAAACGAATATTCTGCGATGCGTTTGCCACAAGATGCGCTTAACACACTTGAATTAGGATATGGAGATCATATTTTTATTAATGGTCAGAGTTATGTCCTGAATCAGTCCATTCCTGGTGAGGAAGAGAATATTATGAGGATACCCTACAATGCTAGAACAGCACTGGGACTTAATGTAAGGGATACCATACGGGATAGTGAACTGCGAAATTTCTTCAAAGATCTATATGTGGAAAAAAACATCCCCCTGGAGAGAGCAGCTAATTTAACTATTACCGAAGGAATGATAATAAAACATACTGCCTCTGATGGAAAAATCATTAACCTGTATCTAAACAATCAAAAAATCGCCACTACTACGGGAATACTCAGGGATGGATCATACAAAATCTATGTCAATGGTTATCTGTATAAAATTATAACTATTGAACCAGGCAGCACCCAAAAAACATTCCTGGTGACTAAAGGAAACAATGTGATTAAGATTGAAGTTGCAGGAGATGCCAAGTCCACTGCAGAATTCCCAACCTCAGATCAAGGAGTTCTATTTTACTTCAACTTACCCCCCCACTAGTTAGAAGGAATAATCTCATCTGAATCATAACTTAAGAGAAGCATAACTAAAGCTTGTAACCTGTAGTACATGAAAAAATTTGATTTGAATGAATAATGAATGAATCTCTTTAAATTTTTTGAATTCTTAAATATTATGTAAGGTCTTAGTCTGCTGAATGACTACAAATCAATGATTAAAAAAAAAAGGATTAAAAAAAAGGGATCAATAATAAACCTTAACTGCCTCTTCAATATCATTATACATCCCGAGGGCAGCCAGGGCACCTATTTTACCCTGAGAACCCGTGACTTCCACTAATTGAACCCCTACAGATTTAGCTACTTCTTCAGCCTCTTCCACAGTTATCATAGACTTTTTAGCTGCCTCCCCATATGATCTGAGTTTTTCAGGAACTCTTATTCCCTCAAGAACTGCAATTGCAGTTTTATCAGATAATGTACCTTTTTTTAAGAGTTTTACTACCTTATGAACCAGTTCATCCTTTTCTCCAGGTTTTACTGCAAAAACAAGGGCTATTCCTACGCAGTTTTGGGTTTTATTAGGGTTGTGAGGGTAAAGCTGGACAGTAACATGATCCAGATATTCGTATCCCTGTCTGGCAAGTTCTGCACCCACATTATGAGCCAATGTCCAGGTAGCACCTTCATCTTTGGTGTCAGTGTCATCAATACCAATAACCACTTTCTGAAGGCGTGGGGTGACTACAGTGGCCCTACCCACCTTAGAACCTCCCCCTATGTCCTTTAATTCTACTCTTTTCACTCCTTCTGCCATTCCCCTGCACATAGCAGCCCCCACTCCAGCACCAGCCAGACCAGCGTGCACCACTTTAACTTCATCTTCCTCCACTGAAACCTCTTCTATTCCCGCTGCATGCAGGCTGGGTGTAAGACTTAAATTGGATTTGCCCGTTTTTACCAGGAATGTGTGTCTGTTTCCATCCCTTTGGGCTTTTAGAACTATGTCGCTACTGTTCTGGTACTGGTAGATCATCCACTGAGAACCGGAGATGCAGGGGTGATATTCCACAATTTCCACCAAATCCCCATCTACCAGGGTAAGAACTTTGTGGTAGGGTGCTATCCACGGATCCTGGAATTTTTCCTTTAAATCCTTGGGAGTGAGTATTTCCATGCTATATATTCTCCAGAATATTTACTTCACTGTCTTCACCGAGAATAAATTGTGAGTGCGTTTTTGTGCTTAAAAGAAAGTGAATTGGATAAAAAAAGTATTAATCCAATTAATTTAAGTCCTGTTTAGTTCATATTTATTTAAGTCGTTCCGTCATTTTAACTGCTGCTTCCACAGCACGTTTGGCATAATCCACTCTTTGATGTGCTTCTAGTCGAGTCATGCCAGGTCCGGTGATTCCCAGTGCCACTGGTTTATCATATTCCAGTGCCAGATCAGCAATTTTACGGGATGCATGCTGCACTACTATTTCATCATGGGAGGTGGCTCCTTCAATTACTGCTCCCAGTGTAACCACAGCATCAATATCATCCTGTTCTAAGAGTTTTTTTATGGCCAGTGGCATGTCGAAAACTCCAGGAACAGCTATTACTTCTGTTATTTCTGATTCTAAAAATTTAGCATGTTCTTTGGCAAGTTCTAACATCATATGAGTGATGTCATAATTAAATTCTGCCACTACAGCACCTATCCTAACTTTTACCATGATTTATACCTCTGTTGTAACTTTAGTTCTTAACTTGGAATCAATAACTCTAAAATAATTCTTTATAATTCTTTATAATTCTTTATAATTCTTTATAATTCTTTATAATTCTTTATAATTCTTTAAGATTCTTTAGAATTTCTAAATTTAAGTTTTTTACTGTTATGAAGTTTTAAATTTAGATATTTTGCTTTTTGAGATTTTAAATTTATGAATAGGCAATATAAGCAGCTACTGAGCTAAAAACCATAAGTAATATTATGAAAATAGCTATCCATTGAGCTCTGTCCATTTTCTTATCTCCTTTAATTAAGATTAAATTCTGAATTTCAAGCCAGGAATTTAGACGCTTCCTTTAGAGTTTCACCCAATATTTCTATTTCTTCTCGAGTGTTGTAGTAATGTATAGATGCCCTGACAGTTCCACCCAATTCGTAAGCTCCAATATGCTTTATTGAAGGAATTGCACAGTGAAATCCGCTCCTGACACATATTGATCTACTTTCATCAAGTATCTTGGCCAGGTCATGGGGATTTATATTATTAATATTGAAGGAAACTATACCATAAATATTTTCTGGACTTCCATAAATAATGGCATTTTCAACTTCCTGTATCTCCTGGTACATTATTTTGGTTAATTTCCTACTGTGTTTCTCAATTTTTTCCATTCCTATTCGTTTAAGGTAATCCATAGCTGCACTCAGCCCAATAACCCCAGCTATGTTTTGAGTACCGCCTTCAAAGCGGGTAGATGCTTCGGTGAGTTGAAAATCTTCCTCTGTAACGTTATCTACTGTTCCTCCACCCAGATTCAAGGGAAGCATCTGATCTTGCAACTGGCGGTTGCAGTACAAAAATCCGGTTCCAACTGGCCCTAAAAAGCCTTTATGTCCTGGAAAAGCCACCATATCAGCCTTTAATTTCTTCAAGTCTATTCTGGTGTGTCCTGCGGATTGGGCGGCATCTAACAGAAATAATATGCCATTATCTGAAGTTATTTTAGAGATTTCTTTCACTGGTTGCACAGATCCCATGGAATTGGATATGTGGCTGATGCTTACCATTCTCGTGTTTTCATCCACTGCTTTTTCAACTTCAGAAGAATCAACTATCCCCTTTTCATCAGCTTTAACCACTTTAATTTCAACCCCCTTCCTCTTCAGGTTTAGCCAGGGCACAAAATTTGAATGGTGTTCTATGTTGGATACAAGGATATTTTCACCTTTTTTGAAATCCAGACCATGAGCCACTATGTTTATGGCCTCGGTGGTGTTTTTAGTGAATATGATTTCATCAGGCTCAGAATTGACAAATTTAGCAATCTTTTCCCTGGCTTCATCAAATTTTTGGGTTGCTTTTACTGTTAAATGATAAGCACCCCTACCTGTGTTGGCATTGTAATTGTAAAAGTAGTCACACATGGCCTCTGCCACTGGCCTGGGAGTGGGAGTGGTGCTGGCAGCATCCAAATATATAAATTCGTCTAAGAGGGGAATGTCCCTTCTAACATCGGCTGTTTTCATTAAAATACCCTTCAAATTTCCTTCCTGAACCTTACCCAGATAAATTTTGCCTTAAATTAGGCGTATTTTTTATATATAATTAATTTGGTGTAGTATATAAAAATTTTAAAAATTAAACTGGAAATGAAGTTGAGTAGTATTTATGATTGAAAATAAAAGTTAAAACCCTCAAAAAAAAAATAAAGAAGAAGCTTTAATAATTTTTTAAGCTTCAAGCTTCCTTCTGACTTCTGCAGCCATTTCCATGGTGGATGCATTACCACCCAGATCCCTGGTGACGACTTCACCCTCGGCCAGCACTTCTACCAGGGCATTTTCCAGCCTGCGTGCTTCTTCGTTTTCTTCCAAGTAATCAAGCATTAAAACTGCAGATAAAATCATTGCCGCCGGATTGGCAGTTCCTTTGCCAGCATGACTTGGTGCAGAACCGTGTACTGGTTCGAATAATCCCTGTTTTTCTCCAATATTGGCTGAGGGTATTAATCCTAGCCCTCCCACCAGTCCTGCACCTTCATCAGAGAGAATGTCACCGAAGAGGTTGGTGGTTACTATTACATCGAACATTTCTGGTTTGGTGATGAAAAACATGGCAGTGGCATCCACGTAACGGTCATCCAGTTCCATGTCAGGATAATCTTCTGCAACTTTATAGAATATTTCCTTGAAGAGTCCGTCGGTTTTTTTAAGGACATTGGCTTTATGCACGGCAGTGACTTTTTTTCTGCCGGTTTTTTTAGCATACTCAAAGGCAAATCTACATATCCTTTCGGAGGCTTTCCTGGTTATGACCCTGGTAGCAGTTGCTCCTTCTTCAGTTTCCTCTTCCAAACCAATATAAAGTCCCTCTGTGTTTTCTCGGACTATCACAAAGTCCAAATTATCAAATAGGCAGTTAGTACCTGGATATGATTTAACTGGTCGCAGGTTAACGTAGAGGTCAAGTTCCTGTCTCATTTTAACTATAACATCTGCTGCGGATTCACCGGCTGCTCCGAAAAGACATGCCTGTGATGCTTTTACTATGTCCACGGTTTCCTGAGGTAGTGCTACACCAGTTTTTTCCATGTATTCATCTCCGGCTTCTGCAAATGTGTAATCAAACTCAACATCTATTGCTTCTAACACATGGAGGGCAGCCTCCATAACCTCTTTACCTATCCCATCCCCAGGTATGACTGAAATTTTGTACATATTTATTCACCTATTAAATTCACCTTATTTTATCAATTGCATCCTCATAAATCCATAATCTTTTTAATTTGCTTGGAAACCATTCAAGCTTCTTTAATTTCATCCATATTCTCTTTGAGGTAAGGAATAAGTCCCCCTTCCTCTAGAATACCTAACATAAAGTCAGGGAGCCCTATTATTTTAAATTCCTCGCCGGTTTTCAAGTTTTTAATGATCCCCTTCTCCATATTTACTTGGATTTCGTCACCTTCATCAACATTTTTAGATATGTTTTTGGATTCTAAGAGGGGTAGGCCCACATTTATGGCGTTCCTGTAGAATATCCTGGCAAAGGACTCAGCTACTACTGCAGAGATCCCGGCACCCTTTAAAGCTATGGGTGCATGTTCGCGTGAAGATCCGCAGCCGAAATTCTTCCCTGCAACCAGAATATCTCCTTCACCAACTTTTTTATGGAATTCAGGATCTAATCCTTCCATAACATGTTCTGCCAGTTCTTTCTCACCGGTTAATATCAGATACCGTCCAGGGATTATTATATCAGTGTCTATATCATCACCAAATTTCCATACCTTTCCTTTAAGGATTTTATCCATTATTACACCTCTTTAGGGTCTTGTTATCATCTGCTTTGATGTTCTTTTATATGCAACATTATCTGGGATCGGTTATGGCGCCTTTAATGGCTGATGCAGCTGCTACTGCGGCAGAACTAAGATAAACTTCTGCTTCTGGACTTCCCTGTCTTCCTTTGAAGTTCCGGTTGGAGGTGGATAGACTCACTTCTCCGGGTCCCAGGAGCCCTACATGGCCACCTAAGCAGGGTCCGCAGCAAGGGTTGCATACTAAAGCTCCAGCATCCACGAATATGTTCATAAGTCCTTCATC
This sequence comes from Methanobacteriaceae archaeon, assembly GCA_013403005.1. Lineage (NCBI taxonomy): Archaea > Methanobacteriati > Methanobacteriota > Methanobacteria > Methanobacteriales > Methanobacteriaceae > Methanobacteriaceae archaeon. The sequence goes on from JACBOA010000016.1 coordinate 16,709, forward strand.
CAGTGCCTGGCGGTAAACTTCGCGTGAAGCAGGTATCACCAGCATGCGCACATCATGGGAGACCTGTTTTCCTTTTAGGATTTCTGCAGCCACCCGGAGATCATCCAGGCGCCCGTTAGTACATGAACCTAGAAATACCTGGTCTATGGGTGTTCCATCCACTTCACCCACTGATTTGACATTATCAACGTTGTGGGGGCAGGCAATTTGAGGTTCCAGATCATCCACATCGAGGTGCATGGTGGTCAGGGACTCTGCATCATCATCGGTTTTGAATACTTCGTATGGTTTGTTTGTGCGTCCTTTAAGGTAGTTGATGGTCTTATCATCCACTTCCACCAGACCGGTTTTACCTCCCATTTCTATGGCCATGTTGCATAGTGCCATCCGGTCTGATACTGACATATCCATGGTGGTTGGGCCTCCGAATTCACAGGCCTGGTAGGTTGCACCATCTGCACCAACCTGTCCAATTATATTCAGTACCACATCTTTTGAGTAGACGTATTTATCCAGCTTTCCTTCTATCTCGAATTTTATGGTTTCAGGGACCTTGAACCAGAGTTTTCCAGTGGCAAAGACCATGGCCATGTCTGTTGATCCGATTCCAGTGGCGAATGCCCCTAATGCTCCGTGAGTGCAAGTGTGGGAGTCTGTTCCAACTACTACTTCGCCAGGGACCACGTGCCCCTTTTCTGGTAGCACTTGGTGACATACCCCCTCCCTAACATCATAAAAATTCTCTATTCCCTGTTTTTCCACGAATTCCCTCATGGTTATGTGGTTTTGGGCTGCTTCCAGTGAGTCGGCTGGTACCTGGTGGTCGAATATCACCACGATCTTTTCCGGATCCCATACCTGTTCCACCCCAATTTTCTGGAATGATTCCACAGATAGTGGTCCGGTTAGATCATGAGTCATGGCCACATCTATGTTGGCCATCACAATATTACCTGCTGCGGTTTCTTCTAATCCTGCTGCTTTTGCAAGTATTTTCTCTGCCATGGTCATTGACATGTGCGAACCTCCTTTTATAATGAAATGTATTTAAATCAAATAATCTTGATTGATAGAAAGATCTTTTTGATTTTTAATTGATTAAAACTGCCTAAAATGCATATTATCTCCTATAATCTGGAAACTGTAATTTTATTTACAATATTCACGAAATTTTCAACTTCTTCCGGGTCTAAAATCTTCAAAATTTTTTTAATTGTATCTTTATGTATCTGTTTGTGCATTTCCATTATTTGATTGCCTTTCGGAGTTAGTTCTAGGAAATAGAAACGTTTATCGTCCTTGGACTGTATTTTGTTCACAATTCCCAGATCAATTAACTGGTTTATAGCCACGGATACTGTTGATTTTTTAACATCCAAGGTTTTTGCTAGTTCTGAAACGCTTATTCCTTCATTTTTATCTATTAATTCAATGTAGTATAGTTGTCGTAATGTATATTCCTTTAAATCTCCACTTCGAAGTTGTGTTTGGAATTTTCTCATTAGCTTGCTTAATTTATCCATTGATTCAACCAGTTCAAGCTCCCGGTTCATGAGTTATCACCCACTTGAATATATAGTTTTATCTAACTAACTATTATAAAAAGTTTGCCCTACTAAACAAGATCAAGAAATCATCCCATAAGCAAAGTTAAAAAGAATATAAAGACACTATATTTATTTCTGCAACCTCTTCTGGAAAATGAAAACCTGAAAAGTTACACTTAAAGGTATCCCGGATAATTGAATCTGATTACTTCTCACAAGCTCGGACTAATTACATTATCATATCCACATAAACAATTAATTGAGAACCCCATTTAGTAATAAAATATATATATAATGTAATACTTACAGTTATATTGAGTATGATAGATCATTTAATAATCGAGATCTAAGAGAGATGATGGTGAGGGAAATAAAATGAGGGAAATTAACCAAGAGATAAAGGACGAATATGAGAAGATCAAGGATAAAATCTCATATGAAGAATTTTTAGAAAAAATGGAAGAATATAAAAAAGATAACGCTGATGTAAGCTTTATTGATGATATTAGCATAGCCCATATGGTTGTGGGCGATTATATTACAGAAAAAAATGAACCCCTTGAAGAAAAAAAAGAATTCTGGCAGATAAAAGATTTGCAGGCGGGCACCCATCACGTGAACCTCTTGGGAAGAGTAATGAACATTTCTAATGTTAAAAAATTCACCAGCAAGAAGGGACGTGAAGGGAAATTAGCCAACCTGATCCTTGCTGATGCCACCGGCAGGATAAGAGTTGTTTTCTGGACAGAAAATATTAAACTACTCAAGAAATTTCAGGAAGGAGATGTAATAAAAATAGATGATGTGGAGGTAAAACAAGGATTTCGGGAAGACGAAGCCCACTTAAACGCACGATCTACAATTAAAAAACTTGATCCAGAAGATTACCCTGATTTACCCCCATATAACTCTAAAATAACGCCATTAAAAGAAATTAAAGGTGACATGGAAGTAAATGTAGTTGCCCGCATTATTAGAATTCCCAGAATCCGTTCTTTTGACCGTAATGGTAAAGAAGGAAAGGTTGCGTCCCTGGAATTGCAGGATGAAAGTGGAAGCATGCAGTTCACCTTGTGGAACAATGACACAGCCCTCATAGATGATCTTGATTTAAAAGAAGGTGACGCTATCAAAATACTAGGAGCGCAGAGCAGAGTCCGCAATGGAGAGATATCATTAAGCCACTCCTGGATTGGTAGAATTGAAAAAGGAGACTTTGATGTTCCAGAATATGAGGAAAATATTCTGAAACTAGGGGATGCCCATGAAATGAGAAATGTTACTCTGTTAGGCCTGGTAAGCAAAGTTTACGACACCATAACCTTTGAAAGAGACGATGGAACCACTGGAAAAGTTAGATCCCTGGAATTGGAGGACGATACCGGGGCTATCCGGGTGACGCTGTGGAATGAAGATGCAGAAATAGAGGTCAAAAAAGGAGACATAATGAAAATCATTGGAGGTAACATTGAATTTGATGATTATTCTGGCACCAACTACCGGGTTAACACCAATTGGAACACTAAACTCATAATAAACCCGCCAATTGACCCCAAAATGAAAGAAGTTTTGATTGAAGTGGGTAAATATATAAAACCCATAAAAATCGGGGATTTGAATAAAATTGAAGATGATGGAGAAGAAGTAGATGTAGTTGGCCGGGTAGTAAATCTATATGAACCCAACGAATTCCAGAGGGATGATGGAACTACTGGTTTGGTAAGAAGTGCTGAACTTGCCGATGAAACTGGAATGGTAAGGGTTTCCTTGTGGGATAGTAAAGCAGAACATCCCCTGAAAGAGGGAGATGCTCTGAAAATAGAAAATGCACGCACCCGGCTGGGAGACTATCAAGTGGATCTGAGTGTGGGCAGAACATCCAGAATAATCAAACCCACTGAAGAGGAAATCTCCCAATTACCATCCCTGAAAGATGTTGAATCAATGCTATACCAAACCAAACAGATTGAAGAACTGGTTGAAGGAGATCGGGATGTCAGCGTCATTGGCAGGATTCTAAGCATGAGCGAACCTAACCAGTTCACTAAAAGCGATGGTAGCTCAGGGATTGTTCGTTCGATGGAAATAGCTGATGAAACTGGAGTGGTGAGAACTTCACTGTGGGATGATCAGGCCAATTCCCCCCTTAAAGAAGGAGAATTAGTTAAAATTGAGAACCCCCGGGTTAACTTAAGAAATGATCGTATTGAACTCAGCGTGGGTAGAACAACCCTTATAACTAAACCCAAAGAAGATGAAATCTCTATTCCCACTTTAGAAGAAATCCAGGAAAAATTATATCCCTCTAAAAAGATTGAAGACATTGAAGAAGGAGATCAAAATATCAAGGTCAGTGGCGAGGTTATTGACATTCGGGGAAATAAAATACTCTTTGAAATGTGTCCCAACTGCAACAAGAGAGTTAATTGGGTGGATGACTCCTATATATGTGATATCTGTGGTGAAGAAATTGAAAAACCCAAAATGCTGATGATCATCGGACTCGAGGTGGAGGACGACACTGGCAACATAACTATTACCTTCTTCCGAAAATCAGCAGAAGAGGTTTTGGGAATGACCACCCCGGAAGCAGAAGAAATCATAGCCGCTACTGGAGACGAAGGATCACTGGAAGAAAAAGTAGGTGATCTGGTGGGCAGAAACATCACCGTAATCGCTGATGCCAACTATGATGAATACAATGAGGAAATTCGACTAAATGCCAAGAAACTGGTGGATGTGAAACTTTAATTACCTGAAATGGAAGATTAATGAGTAACAGCATATATATTTATTCCGTTTAAAACTCGAAAAGAACAAAAATTATTTATGATAAACCAAGTTCAAGAAGGGAGATTATAATATGGTGGAACTGGAAGACTTACCAAGTGTGGGGGAAAAAACTGCTCAGAAACTTAGAGATGCTGGTTTTGCAGATATGATGCGTCTGGCCACAGCTACAGCCAAAGAACTAAGTGTTAAAGCCGAAATTGGTGAAGGTGTGGCGGAGAAGGTGATCGAGGCTGCTCGCAAGGCCGAGCAAATTGACTTTGAAACTGCCCTGGATGTGATGGAACGCCGGAAAGACGTTGGAAGGATAACTACTGGCAGCACAGGAGTTAACGAATTGATTGGCGGAGGTATAGAAACCCAGGCAATTACCGAGGTTTTCGGAGAGTTCGGATCTGGTAAAAGCCAGATATCACATGAAATAGCCGTGACCGTGCAGTTACCCCCAGAAAAAGGAGGTCTCAGTGGAGAATGTGTTTATATAGATACTGAGAACACCTTCAGACCTGAAAGAATAGAACAAATAGCTAAAGGTTTTGAACTGGATGTTGAAGAAGTTTTAAGCAAGATTCACATTGCAAGGGCCTTTAATTCCAGCCATCAGATACTGATGGCAGATAAGGTTAACGAACTCATACAGGGTGATGTGAATATCCGTCTGGTGATTGTAGATTCACTCACCGCCCACTTCCGTGCTGAGTACGTGGGAAGGGAGTCCCTGGCCACCCGCCAGCAGAAGCTAAACCAGCACCTGCACACCTTGCAGAACATTGCCAACACCTACAATGTGGCGGTTTTTGTTACCAACCAGGTGCAGGCACGTCCCGATGCCTTCTTCGGCAGCCCTACCAAGGCTATTGGAGGTCATGTCTTGGGACACGCTGCTACCTACCGGATCTGGCTAAAGAAAGGACTGGCAGGTAAACGTATAGCCCGCTTGGTGGACAGTCCGCACCTCCCTGAGGGTGAAGCAGTGTTCAAGATAGCAACTGAAGGGATTATTGACTAAATTACCTTCTATCCACCTGAAAATCCCTATTTATATACCTATTATTATTTTAATTTTTAATATCCAAGGAATGTGCTAAAAAGAGTATTTTTTTTAATTTTTCCCCCAAAAAAATTCATCCTATTTAAACCTTGTTTAAAATATTTTTTAGAAAACTTTATATTTAGATCTGATTACACCCTAATTCATAAGATTAGATTATATTCACATTGATGAAAAAATAGGTGATCTAATTGGCAGATGAAAATAAGCAAGAAGCAACTGAAGAACCAAAAATCGGAGTCTATGTGTGTCACTGTGGTATTAACATAGGTGGTGTAGTTGATATTGACGCAGTGAAAGATTACGCAGCAACTCTGCCTAATGTAGAGGTATCAGAAGAATACAAATACTTCTGTTCCGACCCTGGTCAGGACATGATCCAAAAAGACGTTAAAGAAGGTAAAGTTAACCGAGTAGTGGTAGCAGCATGTTCACCTCGACTTCACGAACCAACCTTCCGAAGATGTATCCAGGAAGCAGGACTGAACCAGTTCCTCTTCGAATTCGCTAACATCCGGGAACACGACTCCTGGGTGCACATGGGCGAACCAGAAGCAGCAACTGAAAAGGCAAAAGACCTGGTAAGAATGGCAGTAGCCAAAGCCCGGTTACTGGAGCCTCTGGAAGCATCCAAGGTTCAGGTAGACAACAAAGCTCTGGTTATAGGTGGAGGAGTAGCTGGTATCCAGTCTGCACTGGACCTGGCTGACATGGGATTCAAAACCTACCTGGTAGAAAAACAGCCCACCATCGGTGGAAGAATGGCCCAGCTGGACAAAACTTTCCCCACTCTGGACTGTTCCATGTGTATCCTAGCACCTAAGACTGTGGACGCTGCTAAACATGAAAACATCGAACTCATATCCTTTGCTGAAGTGAAGGAAGTTCACGGTTACATTGGTAACTTCCAAGTGGTAATTGAGAAGAAGCCAAGATACGTCATAGAAGACATCTGTACTGGTTGCGGAAGCTGTTCTGAAGTTTGTCCCATAGAAATGCCCAACTACTTCGATGAGGGTATGGGTATGGTTAAAGCAATTTCCATTCCATTCCCACAAGCTGTGCCACTGGTGGCCAGAATTGACAAAGATTACTGTATCGATTGTAAACTCTGTGACCAGGCATGTGGTAACGGAGCAATTGACCACGAGCAGGAGCCAGAAAGAATCGAAATCGATGTGGGTACCATTATCGTGGCCACTGGTTACGACCCCTACGACCCAAGTGAGAAGAAAGAATGGTCCTATGCAGATGCTCAGAACGTGATCACTGGTTTAGAACTGGAAAGACTGATCAACGCCTCTGGACCTACCATGGGTAAAGTATTAAAACCATCCGATGGTGAAAAGCCAAAAAGCGTTGCCTTTATCCAGTGTGTGGGTAGCCGTGACGAACAAATTGACAAACCATACTGTTCCCGTGTGTGCTGTATGTACGCCATGAAAAACGCACAGCTCATCAAAGACAAAATGCCAGACACAGATGTAGCAATTTACTACATGGATATCCGTGCCTTCGGTAAAGGATTTGAAGAGTTCTACAAACGGTCCCAGGAGAAATACGGTATCAAATTCATCCGCGGACGACCAGCAAACGTCTTGGTCAACCCAGATGAAACTCTATCCATCCGTGCAGAAGACAGCTTACTGGGTAAAGTCACTGAGTACAACTATGACATGGTAGTGCTCTCTGTGGGATTAACTCCACCAGAAGGAGCTGAAGACCTTAGACAGACCATCGGTTTATCCAAATCCGCTGACGGATTCCTCATGGAAGCTCACCCCAAACTCCGCCCAGTGGACACCTTAACTGACGGTGTGTACCTGGCTGGTGTTTCTCAAGGTCCTAAGGATATTCCTGACGCTGTGGCCCAGGCTTCTGGTGCCGCTGCTCGAGCAGCCATACCCATGGTTAAAGGTGAAGTGGAAATCGAACCAATTATCGCTGTGGTTGACTCTGACGTCTGTGGTGGATGTGAAGTCTGCTTGGAGCTATGTCCATTCGGAGCCATTGAAAGGAAGGATGAACAAGCCACCATCAATGTTGCACTGTGTAAGGGATGCGGAACCTGTGTAGGTGCCTGTCCATCCGGTGCCATGGACCAGCAGCACTTTAGAACCGGCCAGATCTTCGCTCAGATCGAAGCCGCTTTAAACCCTGGTAAATAAGGAGATAAAGGGTTACCAAACCCTTTTTCAAACCTTTTTTTTCTTTATTTGATTATTTTCTGTGATGTTTTTATTTTCAGGTTAGCTATACCTATATTTAATCAAAAATAATTATTCAAACTCCTCTTCAAACTCCTAATATCTTGATGATAATAAATTCACGATAAGATTTTTTTAATTAATTTTTTAAAGAACCAGATTTTTTTAAGAATCGAAAAAGAGGGATTTAATATGGATTATCAGGAACTTGGTGAAAAACTAAAAACTATTTTAAAACTGGAAAGAGAACCCGTGGCCATTAAATGGGTCTCCAGAGAACCTCGAAATATTCCCAAAGAACAGGGGAAATCTAGGTTCTGCACTAAACTGGATAAGGCCATGAATGGAGAGATTTTCTATTCCACTGCTGAAGAAGAAGAATGTATGGGTGGTCTCAGGTATACTGGAATGAAGGACCCTCAACAATTCCCTGTTAACATGCGCAGTGGTTCATTTCTGGTTCCAGGAGGAGTTTATAAAAGCATCCCCGCAGTTCAACGATCTTGGAAAGAAAATATGGCCATAGAACCCAATATCTTCCGTGCAATAATATTTGCACCTCTAAAAGAAGCAGATTTCGAACCAGATGTCATATTCATTGTAGCCAATTCTCGGCAAGGCATGTTGTTATTACATGCCAATGCATATGATTCTGGATCACATGGATTAGGTGCAGATTCCGGACCCATATGCAGTTCAATGGCTGCTATACCCTACCTTACCGGCAAGGTTACCTATGGATTTGGAGATATTGGCTCCAGGAATAACATGGACTTGAAAGATGAAGAAATTATGGTAAGCATTCCAGCAAATGACTTGGAAAGGATAACTCAAAACATGGCAGAAATGAAAACAAAAACATTCTTCCGTGATTAAAACCCAAAATAAACTAATTTATTTTTCTATTCATTTTCAGATTAAATTAATGCTTGAAAGATACCAAAAATCAGAAAAAAATTTAAGATAAGAGGAATAGTTGTAAAAATTACTCTTTTTGGAAAGTATTTATATTCTCAATTTTATAGTTCCTATCAAATACCAACCCGTTAACACAGATATTATGAATATTGGTCAGGAGGAAAATATGTCAGATAATCAAAAATACGCTCAGCAAATAAAGGATATTACAAAAAAACATCATAGATGGATGCAAGACAGTATCAACCTCATTGCAAGTGAGAATATTACCAGTATCAGTGTGAGGGAAGCCCTGGCCACTGACCTCTCCCACCGTTATGCAGAAGGACTTTCTGGTGAGCGTTTGTACGAAGGCTGCCAGTATATAGATGAAATCGAAAACATCACTGTGGACCTCTCCAAAAAAATATTCAAAGCAGAACACGCCAATGTACAGCCCATATCAGGAGTGGTGGCCAACATGGCATCATTCTTCGCCTTAGCCCAGCACGGAGATAACATGCTCGCCCTGGAAGTTCCTGTGGGAGGCCATATCAGCCATGCACATGTGAGTGCTGCTGGAATCAGAGGATTGGAAGTATTTCCCCACCCATTCGATGCAGAAAAGATGAACATCGACTCTGATGCCATGAAGAAAGAAATACTGGCAAAAAAACCTAAAATAGTCCTCCTGGGAGGTAGTTTATTCTTATTCCCCCACCCTGTGGAAGAAGCAAGAGAAGCAGCTGACGAAGTGGGGGCAAAAGTTATGTATGACGGTGCGCATGTTCTGGGCCTTATAGCTGGAGGTAAATTCCAGGATCCATTAAAAGAAGGAGCCGACCTCTTAGTGGGCAGTACCCACAAAACCTTCCCCGGACCACAGGGAGGTATAATTCTCTGTAAAGATGAACTTAAAGATGATATTGACGAGGCAGTTTTCCCTGGTGTGGTTAGTAACCATCACTTGCATCATTTGGCTGCCCTGGGCATAGCCACCGCAGAAATGCTGGAATACGGAGCAGATTATGCTGATCAGATAGTCAGAAACGCTAAGGCACTGGCACAAAGCTTCCATGAACTGGGTTTCAATGTGTTATGTGAAGAATTGGGCTTCACTGAATCACATCAGGTGGCTATGGATGTTTCTAACCTTGGGAAAGCATCTAAGATGGCTAAAGATTTGGAAGCTAATAACATCATTCTCAATAAGAACCTTCTGCCCTGGGATGATGTTAATCGCTCTGATGATCCCTCAGGCATAAGAGTGGGAACCCAGGAGTTAACCCGCAGAGGATTAAAGGAATCCCACATGATGGAAGTTGCCGAATTCATAAAAAAAGTTGTTGTTGATGGTAAAGATGTTAAAATGGAAGTAACTGAATTTATAAGCTCTTATGACACAGTGCATTATGCTTTCCGCAGTGACCGGGCTTATGATTACATAGATTTTTAATTTAGGAATTGAGTTACCAATACAATTAGCAAATAAGTCTAAAACGGTTAAATCATGAAAATAGCTTGGGCCTTCACTGGAGCAGGCCATCTGCTCCTGGAGAGTGTTGAACTTTTGGAAAAAATTGCATCAAAACATCAAGTTACTGTGCTCCTTTCCGGTGCAGGTGAAGAAGTTCTGAAAATGTATGGACTCTTTAACCGAGTTAAATCCATTACTGGTGGTTACTACCAGGAACTAATTCTTGAAAAGGATCAGATGTGGAGTTATCCCATATCTGGCCGCTTTTCCCTGGGAAGATACGATCTCTTGATTGTCTCTCCCACCACCTCCAACACCATTGCCAAACTGGTGCATGGAATAGCCGACAGCCTGGTAACCAATGCCGTTGCCCAAGCTGGTAAAGGGAAGGTGAAAACCCTTCTGGTTCCAGTGGATTGGGAATCTGGAGATGTGGATACTGTCCTACCATCCAAACTGGAACTGGACCTTTGTCAGAACTGCGACACTTGTGAGGCGGCAGCTGCCTGCCCTCCCGATGCCATAACCCCTGGTGTGGAGATCAACCTCCTAAAGTGTCAGGGCTGTGCTGCCTGCCAAGTGGCATGCCCCTACGGTGCTGTAAGTGGAGGTAGCATCATCACCATCCACATGCGCAAGATAGATGTGGAAAACACCCGAAAACTTCACAGATTAGATGGGGTAACTGTGCTGAAAGACCCTTCAGAAATTTTAAACAACCTATAAAATTTAGTTTCCTATTTTATTTTCCTTTTATTTTATATTCTAAGATTGATTTGTGTCATTCGCTACAAACCATTATCTTCCATCTGATTTGCCGCTTAATCATAACTTTTTTACCCTAATTTGAAATATAGTTAAGGGATTAGAAACATATTTAGTTATTATATGTAGAATTTGTGTTAGTTCCCAAAGAAATAAAAAAAAATCGAGGGGGTTTTAATTTGCCTGAAGAACATAAAAGAATTGATTTTCTGTTAGAAGAACTCAGAAGTGATGATTGGAAGGTTCGTGAAGACGCTGCCGAGCTTTTAGCTGAGGTCGGAGACCCTGATGCAGTGGAACCCTTGATTGAAGCCTTGAATGATGAAGACTGGCATGTGAGGGAGGCTGCTGCCCTTGCACTGGGAATTTTTGAAGATGAAAGAGCTGTGGAACCATTAATCAAACTTATGGATGATGAAAAAGCCAATGTAAGGTACGGAGCTGCTCTCAGTCTTTCTATTGTTGGGGACCAGAGAGCAGTGGAAAGCCTGTCGAAGGCCACCAAAGATGACAACTCAGTGGTGCGTAAAGTGGCTAAAATAGCACTTAAAGAGATAAAAAACCGTAACTAAACATTTAATTTTATATTATTTCAATTATTCAATCTCCAGAGAGTGCATGGAAGCCACCTTGGGATCATGACCTATTCTTAGCAAGACTTACCAAGTTTTTTAACTGCAGTTTCTGAGAAAAGAAATGCCAGTTGGCTTTTTGCCCCTATTACACTATTATAATACTTCTGCGTACAAGTAGAAGGTGAAGCCTGGCTGGAGTTGTGTTGGATGTGAAAAAATTTGTGGAAGTTTATCTGTATCTATAGATTTCCTCTTTTTAATCTTCCAGTAAATCCAAAAGATATGCTGTCATTTCTATCTCTTCCCGGGTAAGATAATCTTCCAGGCGACTTTTGGAATCTTCACTGGCAAAGGGATAGTAATTTCCCTCAAAATAAACATTCATAAAAATATCATTCCCCTTCACCACAACCGGATCCTCCAATTGTTTGACAAGTTTACTTAAATCTCCTTCTTCAAGACCAGTAACGTGATAAGTTACATAATAACGGTTTAAACTATCAGAAAATCCATAATCAATTATTTTTACTTGAAGTGGCAACTATTATTCCCCCTTTAATACATTAACCCCTATACATCTAACATTTTAAGCATAACTCCCCACTTGTAGGCACATGCTTTTATAGATTTAATCCCCATTGCATAATATTATTATGCACTCTCACAGGTGAAATCCAGTTCATCTCCGATTTCTGTATTGGATTCTTTTAACTTTCCTTTTTCCAGTTCTATCACATAACGGGCCGGTGCCCGGGGTGTGTAAGTGGTCCAGGGGTTAAGGGTGACCACATCCACCACTTTTTTTTGAGAATCTGTGAAAACAACATCCAGGGGTATGCGCATAAAGAACATGTGAATTCCCGAAGCCCTCCGACTCCTGTTTGAGGGCAATTTTAGAATAAGCCCTCTTTCAAGGTTTTTTACCATCATTAATCCCCTGAAACGGGAGAAAAAACTTTGGGCCACATCGGCATTTCCCAGGTTGGTGCCCTTAGTTTTATTTACTATGAACACGTAACTCGTTTTTCTACTTTTATGCATGTTCAGCCTCTTTTTAAGCCTCTTTTATATGTAATACATTTTTGATGTAACATTTTGATTATCCAAGACCCCTAGATAGATAACTCTGTCATTAATAATCTCTGATCATCAGAAACTACGATCAGAAATGATCCATAATCGATCAAGAAATGTATGTCATGATCTTCTAATCACCCCATCCTTTAGATCGAAATGATCACATCATACTACGGTTAAAGGATTCGTAAGATAATTGTATTGTTTCTATATCTTTTTTTGAGAATTTTTATATATTATGGGAAATGATGTGAAGCTGTTCACAGTAAATAGTAGTTGTAACTATAAGTATTTGTGAATTAACAAATACTATTGGAATAAAATGTGTGAACAATATTAGAATTTAAAATCAATTTTTACTGTTTAAATAATGCTGCACATATCAAATTCAATACCGATACTCAGAAGGAGTTGGAAAATAAAATGAACACAGCAAAATACTTCATTCTAATATTAGCCGGATTAATGGCCTTTATAGCCATGGGATCTGTAAGTGCAGCCGACGGCGATAAATACGTAAGTTCAACCGGTCTTGACACTAATAATGGAGATTCGTTTGATACTGCATATTTAACAATACAAAAAGGTCTCGATAATGTAGCCAACACCAGAACAGTATACATAGCCCCGGGAACCTACTCTGGGCAAGGTAAAACCAACTTAGACGTTAAAACAGCTGAAGTAACCATTAGTGGAGCCGGCCAAGAACAAACCATAATCGATGGCCAAAACACCAACCAAATACTAATAATAAATCCTGGTGAAAAAGTCACCATCAAAAATTTAACCATACAAAAAGGTGCAGTAAATGGTGATGGAGGAGGAATCTACAACACTGGTATTTTAACTCTAAATGATTGTCGTGTACAAGACAACACTGCCAGCGACACTACCACCGGAGGAAGTGCAGAGGCCCGTGGTGGAGGAATATACAATGAGGGCACATTAACTATTAACAACAGCAACATACTAAACAACAATAACACACCGCCATATCCGAAACTGGAACTGCAAATGCCTATGGTGGAGGAATATACAACCAGATGGTACATTAACTGCCAATAATAATAGGATTGTTGGTAATTCTCCCAATGCAGTATTCAACCTAGATTCTGCAGATGTTATGTATAATTGGTGGGGTTCTAACAATCCCAGTTTTGATACTTTAATAGTGGGAACAGATAATTACACACCATGGCTATACATGACATTAATGCTAATCCTAACATTATAAACAATGGTGGAGAAAGCACCATAACCACTAGTTTCAATAACCTATACGATGGAAAAGATTTAAACCCATTAGATCCATCTAAAGGCCATATTCCTGATGGCACACCTGTAATCTTCTTCACTGACAAGGGAAGTATTGGATCAAAGACTATTGAAAAGCAGACCACTGCTGGTATTGCCACTGCCGCCTTAAAAGCAGATGAAACTGAGGGAGTGGCCCATGTAAATGTAGTGACAGATGATCAGACCGTAAATGTGGATGTGACTGTTAAACCTAAATCCTCTCTATACTTAACCATAACTGGAAAGAAAAACATTGTAGGGGAAACTGTAACCTACACCATCAAAGTGGGTAACCGTGGACCAGACACGGCCAGTGATGTGGTTATGACCTACCAAATACCCCCGGGATTGGAATTTGCCAGTGCAAATGTAGATAAAGGAACCTGGACCTACCAACAAGCAACACGAACACTCACCTGGAATATAAATGATGTACCAGTTGGTGACCCCTACCTATGGCTAGACCTCAAATATCTAAAACCCGGAACCTACCAAATCAATCCACGTCTATCCACCACAACCTATGACCCCACAATAGATGAGAACACAGAGAGCATAACAGTGAATGCCGCTGAAAAAATCGGCCCCAGACCTGAGCCAGTTAATGGTAAAACCGTACCTATGCAAAAAACCGGAACACCACTAACAATTCTAGTATTAGCAGTGTTAATGGTTGTTAGTGGCGTTTTTAGTGCCAAAAAATAAACTATCCCCCCTTTTAATTTTTTTTTATAACATCATATCATGAAACCTTTTTTTTATTCTAAAAAACGGTATCAATTCACTATTTTTTTTATCTTTTAACATCCTAATTACTTCATATCCATAATAAATGATTAATATTATTTTAAAACATTGTTTTTTTTGTTTTATAGGTAAAAATAATTATTATAATAGGAAATATTAGGGATTCGGAGCATATGGGTTCGTCTCAAGATTCAGATTAACTTCCTAATATTATTTTCCCAATAAAATATTATATTAAAAAAACAATATAATCCACCAAGAATTAGAACTTCAAAGATTAGCAGTGTATGGTAAATTAGATTAAAAATATGAAAATTTTTTTATTCGATAATGGATATTTCATATAATTTTCATTGGAAACCCCTATAAATAATTGTAAAAGGAGGTGAAAAAAAGGATGAAAAATCGATTGTTGTTTCTGGGAGTGTCTCTGTTATTAGTGTTCATTTTATGTAATGGTGTTAGTGCTGCTGATAATAATACAACAGACATTGATGCTCAGATTATGAATGTGAACATTCCCTTCGTGGAAAACCAGGGACAAACAGATGAAGAGGTATCCTATTATGCTAAAACATTCTACGGAACCAGCTACATAACCCAAGATAGCATTACACATCAAATACAAGGCAAAGACAACAAAACACTAGTACTAAAGGAACAATTCCTAGACAGTAATGGAAACCCCATCAAATTCCAGGCACAGGGTGAAGACCCAACACCAACACAAGTATGCTATTTTAAAGGCAATGACCCAGATAAGTGGAAGACAAATCTACCCACCTATAACCTCATAAACCTAGGAGAGATCTATCCCGGTATCGTGGTTAAACTACGAGCAACAGGCAGCAATATTGAAAAACTATTCTTCATAAACCCCGGCAGCAACCCCGAAAACATAAAAATACAAATACAAGGCGCCGACCAACTAGAAACAGATGAACAAGGACAACTCAACATACTAACCACTGGATTTGAACAAGTATCCATGACACCACCAAAAGCCTACCAAGACCAAGACAAAATCGAAGTACAATACCAAACACATAAAAACACCTACCAATTCCAAATAGGAAACTACAACCAACAAAAACAACTCATCATCGACCCCACACTACAATACAGCACCTACCTCGGAGGAACCTACGGGGACTATGGATATGCTATTGCCATCGATAATAATGGCAACGCCTACATCACCGGAATGACATACTCCAACAATTTCCCTGTAACACCTGGTGTCTGCCAAGACAGCTACGCCGGGAGTGGTGATGCTTTCATAACCAAGATCAACCCCACCGGAACCACACTACAATACAGCACCTACCTCGGAGGAACCAACAACGACTATGGATATGCTATTGCCGTTGAT
>JACBOA010000017.1 GCA_013403005.1 Methanobacteriaceae archaeon
CTAAGCTCAGAAATAATCTCATCTAACTCTTGAATAGTTAAATGATTCTCTATTTTAATTTTGCTTTTCCCAACCATAAAAAAATATCTGTAACTAATCAGTTAAATAAGTTTCGTAATTAACTATAATCTCCTATATCCATAAAAATGACCCCCCCAATGTTATCTTAATATCCAATATCTCTAATAACTGATTAATCAACAAAACATATAAAGTATTATGTTAGTGAATACTATCAATGCCTACGGAGATATAACTATAATCATAAAAAAAATATGAAGCTTCATTAAATTCATGAAAACTACTGGGTGCTGTAACCGACTCTTTCCATTTCAGCATCCCAGATTTCCTTATTATCTTCAATGAACTTTTCTAAAAGTTCCCGGCATTCATCAATTCCCAGAACCACCACTTCAACCCCATTTTCTTCAAGAAGTTTTTCAGGTCCGATGAGAGTTTTATTTTCCCCAATTACTACCCTGGAAATATTATAAAGCAAAATAGCTCCAGAGCACATGGTGCATGGAGATAATGTCGTGTATAGTGTTGATTTATTGTAATCTGCCCCTTTAAGGCGTCCTGCATTCTGTATACAGTCCATTTCCCCGTGCAGGATGGGCGAATCCTTTTGAAGCATTTGATTGTGACCTCGCCCCACCACGATCCCGTCTTGAACAAGCACAGCCCCTATTGGAATTCCACCTTCTCTGAGGCTTTTTTTAGCCTCTTTAATCGCTTCTAACATGTATTTATGATCTTCAAGTAACATGGTAATCATTTGGACATGGTTCATTCTGTGGATAGGAAAAATAGGAAAAAAATGAGAAAAAAAGAAAAAAATGGGTTTTTTATGTTGCTTTAAAGCTTCCCAGTATTTTTTCCATGGTCTGGGTGTCAGTAGTTTTGGATACATAAGCAGCATAGAAGAGGCTGTTGTTTTTAACCCAGAATGCTATTGTTGTGTAAAATCCGTCTGCGTCCTTGTTGGTTGATGTGATCATGGTTGCAGTTGTTCCATCAACATTTACTGATTTTGAAGCTCCGAATCCCTGTGACTGGTACTGCTGCACCAGTTGATTGAGTACTGTCTGGATGCTTGCAGCGTCGAGGCCAGAAACAGATATGCTTCCCACGGCAAATGCTTCATCATCGGTTCCCACTGCAGCAATGTTGCTTGAACCAGATGGAGTTGATAAGCTTTTGGTTGCATTTTCACTCCAAGTTCCGGGATATTGGAATGTTATCCCATTACCAGTGTAAGTTTTGTTCGTTGCCCATTGATCACTGGTACAACCCGAGGCCATAACCACCAGCGAAACCACCATTAAAATGTAGATCAACCTTTTCATTTCCTCACCTCATATAGATTATCATAATTAATTGTGTAATTAATTGGATTTAAAGTGAACCCTTCAAATCAAAAAAACAAATCATGAAATGAAATGAATTTAATAAGAATGTTTAAGGATGTGAAGACAAATTTAAAAAAAAGAATAAACCTAAAATAAAGTTAATAAACTGGGTTTTAAGTGGATTTATTGAACCGAGTATGCAGTTAAAGGTTTGGGTGTGGTTGTTTTTGGATCCCTAAATCAGACTTTAGAGTCTATTATTTTTAACCTATGCTACCCTGAAAGATATTCACCGGGATTATTGAGGGTTAGTGTTTTTGAAATCCACTTGTTGTGAAAAATCTCACAATAAATAGGAAAAATGATAGTTCATAATTTAAAAAAATTTCCTGAAAGAAAATGCGGACTGAATAAATCTATAAATATAATATTAGATTGTTCTTAGACAGTCGTAAATCAAATTACACTCTAAACGGGTGGCGAAACTTATAGCTTTCTCATCAACCATGAATTCTGGGTGGTGATTGGGTTTGGCCTCGGAAAGTGGCCTGTCGCTGGGTGCAGCCCCGTAATACATGTAAAGACCGGGAACTTCCCTGGAAAAGTATGAGAAGTCTTCTGATTTTGTTGAAGCCAAATAATATAAAACATTTTTAGCCTGAGCAACCCTTTCCACTGTGGGAAGCATTTTCTCATATAAATTTATCTGATTTAAATTCATGGGATAGTGCTGTCCGAATATCACTTCTGCCTGGCAACCGTGCATTTCTGCTTTAAGCTCTGCCAATTCTTTAATACGGGTTATTAAAATTTCTCTATTACCCTCATCAAGTGACCTGACTGTTAAACCCATCTCAGCTCCCTCAGGGATTATATTGACTTTTATTCCGCCCCAAAAGTATCCTACGGTAATGACAGCAGCACCCTTCTGCAAGTCTACTTCTCGACTTATGAGGGTTTGAAGTGAGTTTATAAGGGAAGCTCCAGCTACTATGGGGTCTTTACCACTCCAGGGTTGGGAACCGTGGGCCTGTTCTCCCCAGATGCGTATGAATATACTGTCCTGACTGGCATGGGTTGGTCCCTCCCGGATCATAACTTGACCCGGGTAGCAGGTGTTGTTGGCATGAAACCCGAATATGGCCTGAACATCCGGGTCTTTCAGTGCTCCTTCTTCTACCATACGTAATGCACCCCCATCAGTACCAGTAGGGGCGCCTTCTTCGGCTGGTTGGAAAAGGAAAACCACATTTCCTGGTAATTCATGCTTAAGTTGGCTTAAAATTGTTGCTGTGCCCAGAGCAGCGGCGGTGCTGGCATCATGTCCACATACATGGGCCACATAAGTTTCCTGACCATTGTATTCCGTTTTAACATGGGAAGCATAAGGTAGGTTTGTCTCCTCCTTCACAGGGAGAGCATCAATATCCGCCCGGATAGCTACTGTGGGTTCCGATTTATCACCACGAAGGACTGCTTTAATTCCGGTCTTGGCCATGGAATGGATTTCAAATCCCTGAAGCTGACCCAGGTATTTTTTAATGTACTGGCTGGTTTCATATTCTTGATAGGCCAGCTCCGGGTGCTGATGGAGCCAGCGAAAGATTTTTATTTGCTGAGATTTGAAATCAGATCCCAGTTGATCTATGGATCTGTAAAATGCCTCAGGGTTCATTAATATCACTCTTTAGGCTGCTATCAACCTTTAAAATCCGGGTAACACCCTATTTTATGTTATTTATCCTATTAATAATTTGCTGGAATGATTTTATTTTCCAACTGATATGAAGTTTAAAAAAATATTAGGAGCAATAAACCCATGGAATCTAGACTCTCGCCCACCTTTTTTTATTTGGTTTTTTTTATCTGGTGACTTGAATCGAAAATAAGACTTATTTAGATTAAATCTACATGCACACTGGATTAAACAATGGATTGGCCAGAAGGGTCACCTAAAAACGTCTTCATGCTTTTTGCTAGAATTATTTAATTAAGGTATTAACTTTCCATTTAAAATCCCATTTAAATCCATTAATATCCATTAATTAGGATACCTGAATAATTAGGCTTTAAAGCTTAAAATCGTGTGATTTTGGGGGAGGGGGGAAAGAACTATGAAAAGATTTTATAGATTAAAAAAAATGAAGTTGTAATTTGAGATTTTTTTAAAAAGGTTTTTTTAAAAAATTTTAATACCTTCTCCTGTCCATCAACTCTTTCATCTTACCAGGATTCCATCCACCTGAGGCTGATTTGGATCTTCCCACTTGTTGCACGTAACCTGTTATTCGGTCATACCATTCAACCTCTTTTTCCTCTCCACATGTGGCGCAGTTGGATTGTAATCCTTTCATCAGGGTTTTGCATTTTATGCAGAAACTAAGGGCACTGCTGTAGGCCCAGAAGCCAATATCAGATTTCCTAGCTATCTTGTCAGTTAGGCTCATGAGTGCTTGTGGATCGCTGTATGATTCTCCCATGAAAGCATGGAAAATGTGTCCGCCCAGGGTTAGAGGGTGGAATTTTTCCTCAATACGGATTTTCTCAGCAAAATTGACATCAGAGTTTACTGGTACATGACTACTGTTGGTGTAGTAGGCTGCCTGATCATCACCCTGAGTTATGGTATCATTTTTAAATTTCTCCTGATCCAGGGTGGCGAACCTGTAAGCAGTGGATTCTGCAGGAGTCTGGAGTACGGTCCATCTGTAGCCAGTTTGCTCCTTCAACTCAGTGGCACGCTGGTTCATGAATTCTATAACCTTTATTCCCAGTTTTCTGGCATCAGCATCATCTATACCTACACCACAGTGAGAGAGAAGCATTTCGTTTAAGCCCACGAAACCAAAGGATAATGTGGAGTTTTCCACCTGGTAATAACATCCACCATCTGTTTCCTGGGTGAGGAATGGGAGGAGGTTGAAGTCATTGAGGCATTTCATAGCCTGTTCCCGGCGCAAGTGAAGAACCTGTTCTGCTAGTCGCAGATGACCATCCAGATATTCAAACAGATCATCTTCATCCCTAGATTGGTATGCTATTCTGGGCAGGTTAATGGTGACATAGGCTAAGTTGCCTGTTCTGAAACAGTCCTGTTCCCAGTCTCCAGTCCAGTTATCCCCTAAACTGGTTCTGCATCCCATGTAGTTGGCCATGTTATTGCGGTATTCAGGTAACATGTTCACATAGTAGGCACTACCGTATTTAGCTGATAATTCATGGACTAAAGCCACATCTTCAGCATATTCATCCTTGAGTATTTCATCCCTTAACACGTAGATGGTGTTGGGGAAGAGGTGTGGTTTACCATCTCGGTCACCATCCAGCAGGGTTTCTGTGAAGGCTCTTTGTAACATGCGAGTTTCTTCTTCAAAGTCTCCGTAAACCCCTGCGAGTTTACCTTTTGGTCCGTAGGCTTCTACATCCTGGAGGAAATCTGGTACACCGAATTCCAGGTTTATAGAGGTGAATGGTACTTGGCTTCCTCGAGCAGCATAGGCCATGTTAAGATTGTAGATGAACATCTGCACTGCCTGTTTTACCTTCTCATAAGGCAGTCCATGGGCAAATGGTGCCACGAAAATATTCCAGAGACTCATAGCTTGGCCTCCACTCATGTTCTGCTGAGCGGCCAGCATTATCTCCCCTGAATGGTTCATCAGGGTTTCTATATGGTTTGGTGGTCCAGCGACACTGGTATGATCTCCAGTTCCATCCACTTTAAGTCCGTGTTTAATGAATAACCGTAAATCATGCTGTAAGCAGTTAAGCGGACGCCCTGCAAAGAATTCCAGGTCATGTATGTGGATATCACCACCCATATGAGCATCGGCTAATTCATTAGGTAATATATGGAGTAGAGCGTATTGTTTAAGAGCCTCGTCTGCCACGTATTTGTGCACGGTTTCCGGGTTGTGTATCATGTTGGCGTTGTCCCGGCTTCCATTTTCTATGAGGTTGGTGATGTTATAGACCGGTATCCCCAGTCGGGTGTAGCGGCGTCTGTATGTTTCCAGACCGTGTTCCACCAGTTTGGTGTTTACCATTTCCCTGAGCATGGGAGCAGTGAGGTACTCCACATCCAGTTTTTTGACCTCCTTCCAAACCTCAGTGGCTATCTGGTCTGCTAGTTCCGGGCTGGCACCAGTCTCTACAATTAAAGTTTTCTCGATTTTGGTTTTGTCGAAGGATTCAATGGTGTCTCTGGATGTGCGCACCCTTAACTGGTTAGTGCGGAGATACTTGTCAGCCATCTTGGAGTCAACACGTTTCAAAGAGTCATATACCCACATCTTGATTTCCTTGGTGGTGACCCCATCATAGGCCGCCCCTGCAGCCTGTGATGCGATTTTTTCCGCAGCCCATAAAGGTGCGCCTGCCATAAGACAGGATTTTAGTATTTTTTCATGACTGAACTTCTCAAATATCCCATTGTTTTTTAAAACACAAGTTTCCGCCTTGGTTGGTATGGCAGCAATAATCCGAGCATCCTTCATTCTTCACACATCCTCCGCCTTAAAAAGTAATACATTAATAATTAAATCTTAATAAAAATCTACCCTCTAACCCCCCTATTTATGGGTTTTTTACTTACTTTCTATTTCTATTTGTATCTTATAAAATTGTTTCTATTACCCAAACTGTTCTATGAACAAAACTGTTCATAAAGACAACTATTTTTATAAGAGCACCAGTATTATAACAACAATATTCCTACAAGAACACGTCAAGTGAACTCTGCTTGGACCGGTCACTTTCAAATAGGGAGTTAATCCCGAACTCCAAAAGTTCAATCCTCTGCACCAGGTAAGGATCTATAGGGTAACGACTAGCCAGTTCCTTGGATATTTCAAGATATTTAGTCACAGAACCCTTGGATATGCTCAGTATCAAATTACTACCACATGTACATTCACCTGTTAAGGGTATTCGCCTATATTTCTTGTTACATTTGGTGCAACGCACTTTCTGCCTTGCAAAAGCCCTTGAGTTCCCTGCGATGTCTGGTAGAAAGTGTGAGTTTAGAACTCCTTCCACCACTCCTTTTTGATCCACGGCACGTATCTTTTCTGCCAGTTTGATCTGCTCATTCACCTTGTCTTTCATGGTGGGAAGGGTTTTATAGAGGCATATCTTGGGGCCCTGATGGATGCTGGAGGTTTCATGGGAATACATGAGCCCTTCATATTGTTCCTCTTTACCTAATCTTTTATGGACATTGTCCACCAGGTCCTGGACATCAGAGGGTTTGGCATTCTCGAGGGTTTTCTGATAGAATTCAAGAGGCAGAGTTTCCATGGTGTCCAGATTATGGGACTCATCATCGATTTCTTCTGGATCTATGCGGGAAGAGAGAACCAGGGGAGCATCCATTCGTCCCCCACGGCTGCTGGGAAGATATACCTTGGAAAAATTCAAAAGGGCATCCATGAGTAACATTACTGAGTCTTCGTCACTATCACAATTTCTACGCTTTGCTGAGTGGAAATAGGGATGTGCATAGCATGCTGCTGCTTTGGTGAATCCTAAAATTCGTCCCAAAACTCCGGCAGATGTGTGCGGTGCCAGTCCCACTGCCAGATGCCCTACCAAGTCTTCCTTGGTTTTTACCTGGTAATATGGTTCCATTTTATAGAAATTTACCAGAAGATCATCAATGAAGTGGGAAACTCTCATCAAATACTCGGCACATGCTTCAGAGATTACCAGATCCTGTATGCGAAGTTCAATCACCTGATCTTCCCTGGTGATTTCTTCACCATGAATGTCAGTTGTGTATCCAAGTTCCCTTATTTTTTGAGGACTTACACCTATTTCCTTTGGAATAAAGTGAGTTAGAGGAAGGTCTGTAGAGTCATGGCGAATGGTAGCATCTTTGAATGTATATACACCATTTTTAGCCCGGAGTATGCCCTTTTCAAGAGGTTCCGGGAATTTGTCCTCAGATATCATTCCCTGCACACCCTTGATTTCATCCAGTTTTCTAACCCCTGAATTCTGATATGCTTTTTTGAGGAGGTTGGCCAGGTTGATCCTTTTTTTACCGGAGCTGCTGGGTACTGTGCGAGCTCCGCATACTGGACATATGGCTTGCATGGACCCCACGCCACACTCCGGATTGGTACATTTGCATCGGGCGATTTCAACTGTGATACTTCCCTTTTTAGCCGCGTCGATTATGTTCCTCCTGTTACCCCCATGGATTCCAATGGGGAATAAGGCATGTGGTGCGGGTTTCATCATCCTTTCCTTGGTCTTCTCAGGCCTGCCAACCCTTCCTCCGAGATATGTGGGTGCTTTGGCCATTATTTCAACCGGTGACACCTGGTTCAAAGCTTCCAATGTGGAAATATCGTCTTCAGTGTTCAGGGGAGCGGTTATGGTGTGGATAAGTGCGTAAGCATCATCAGAGGATAGTATGATTTTATTTTCCTTGACTTGGTGAGGAACTCCTAGAGACTCCAGTATCCTCTTCTCAGGGCCCAGATTGAGTGAAAGATCTTTTTTAATATTTTTATCATCCAGCCCATGCGTTAACCATGCTAAAAGACTGTTTATGTCTTTTCTGGTTACATCATGGTAAAAGTAAGTGTAATCAGGGTGTAATGGGATTTGGTACTGATTGGAAAGCATGAATGCCATCCTGGCACTGATTTTATCATCCTGCAGATGCTGTTTTATCTCTTCTTCCTGTTTTTCATCATATTTAGGGGATTTTTTCAGCATTTGAATCCACCATTCCTGGCACCAGCCAGCAGGTAAAAGTGGGTGGTTGTTTCGTAAGAATTCTCCAAATGCCACCAGCATATCCCCTAGATAGATTATTTCCACCACTTGGGATCTGATTTTTCGGGCTTCTGCAGCTGATTGAACATTGATCACATCACCATTTCTGAGTTTGACAATTGGCCCATCAATACTGTCACATGGAACCACACAGTTCCCTTTACCTGGTCTTTCGATTTTCATCTGCGTTCCCACAGCCAGAAATTCCACTATCTCCATGGTGGCAGGGTGAACACCCATGGCTGCCAGACCAGTGTTCCTGGAACGACCATACCTTAAACGGAATCCTCCTTTGGCCTGCGGATATGCCAATACAGGCCTGCCCCCTATGATATCTTTCATGTATTTATCATCAACTTTGGTTTCATCATCCTTTTCATTGTTGGTTTCATCATCCTGTGATGATTTTTTGGTCTTGGACAGGTCTCCCAGCCAGTCCCATCCTTCAATCTTTAGCATTTTAGCATACTTCAATACTTTGGGAGCTTTCTGAATAACACCCTCCACCAGTGCTAGTAGGGCTCCTCCACGCAAGTGATTGGTCTCCACCCTCTCCAGATCCCTGTGAGAAACCTCCACCTGATCTGTTGGTTCACCAGTTACCTCTACAGGTACGTTTTTGGCTGCTAATCGCATTTCATCAGGGGAAGGAGAGTATTGCAGGTTAGTGACCTCAGACTCGTATAGCTCTGCTTCCTCTACGTATCTTTCAATTTCCCTTTCAGTGGGTTTGTAAACATCCAATTTCATGTTTATTCTAATGTAATCAGCAATTAACACTGCCAGTGCAGATGCAGTTCCCCCTGCACTTCTGATGGGGCCTGTGAAGTACACTGCCAGATACCAGCTCTGATCAAAGTTCCTTTTAATGGCCACACGAGCTATTCCTTCCAGTGGTGCGGCTACCACTCCCTCAGTGAGTATGGATAGAGCAGTTCGAAGTGCTTGGTCAGCTGCTTCTTCCTTTATTTTATACTGGTCTTTGATTCCAGGGTCTGCTTTCATAACCTCATCTGATGTTACAATTTCCTTTGCCACGTGGAAAGCCACTTCTTCCCTGGACATCTCCTCTTCCAGTTCTTTGATGTGATTAGCTATCCCTTCAGGACCCACCAGCCCTTCAACACGTTCAGCCAGGTTTTTAGCCAGAGGAATTTCTGGTTCAGTTTCAATATCATGCCCCTTCTTTCTGGCTTCCCTGGCCACATCATAAGCCCTTTTGGTTTCTTCTTCTAAAGTTTCAAAGTATCCCATACTAATTCCCTGATCCTTATATTTGATCCTTATATTTGAAAATAATAATCAAACTATAAGATTTTAAGAGGTTTTAATGAATCTCAAACAACTGAATGGAACAAAATTGTGATTTAAGCCATATTAGTTCCAACAGGACTTAATCAACCCTACTAATTACTTGTTCAGGAGGTGATTTATACTTTTTCAAAAAGTCATTCTTATAGACTTATAACCTCCTCAATTGATCACAACATAAAATAATCCTTGCACTTTCTAATACCACTATCATTATAAGGTTGTAATGAGCAAATAGATATGAATAAAAATTTCACAAAATTTCACAGGAAAAAATATAGGAAAAATATAAAATCAATCTAATGATAGTAACATCAAATTAAATGATTTAATTTAAACTATTACGGTGATTTATTTGGCAAAGAAAGAAAAGAAATATCTCCCACCAAGTGGAGCGGGCCTGGTAAGATACTTTGAAGAGGAAACTAAAGGCCCCAAACTCAGCCCTGAACAGGTGATTATTATTACCGTTGTTCTGGCTGTTTTCTGTATCGCTCTCAGGTTTTCATATTCCTGAACTCCTACTATTTTCTAACCTAATCAGTTTAAGGAGCAAAAATTTTGAGGAAATATTAATTTATTATAAACTGAATAATTTTGGTGTTTATTAATTATTAAGATATTAAAAATCTTAATGAACTTATATTGAAAATATTCAAATATTCATAAGGAGTTTAAACATGGCTATTCACCCTATAGAATTTCGTTATGGAACACCAGAAATGAAAAAAGTCTGGGAAGCAGAGAATAAACTTCAAAAGATGCTGGAAGTAGAGGCAGCATTGGCTGAAGCTGAATCCCAGCTTGGACTAATTCCTGAAGATGCAGCACTTGAAATCAAGAGAAAAGCCAGCACAAAATATGTTACTCCAGAAAGAGTGGCTGAAATAGAAAGGGAAACCAACCATGACATAGCCTCAATTGTCAAAGCACTGGCTGAAGTTTGTGATGGTGATGCAGGAGAATACGTCCACTTCGGTGCCACTTCCAATGATATTATTGACAGTTCCCAGTCCCTCCTACTCCGGGAATCCATTGAAATTATCCAGGAGAAGGTGGAACGCCTCACCAAAATCATCCTATTTCTGGCAGATGAACATAAAGAAACAGTCTGCATCGGCAGAACTCATGGACAACACGCATTACCCACCACCTATGGAATGAAATTCGCCCTCTGGGCTGATGAACTCCACCGTCAGTATGATCGGCTGGAAGAGTGTAAAGGAAGGCTCTGTGTGGGGATGATGACTGGTGCAGTGGGAACCACCGCTGCCCTGGGAGAAGAAGGATGGGATGTTCATCTAAAGGTTTCAGAAGTTCTGGGACTTCCACCGGCCTTGATATCCAACCAAGTACTGCAAAGGGATAACCATGCCGAATACCTTATGGATCTGGCAAATCTGGCTAGTACACTGGATAAAATAGCACTGGAAATACGTAACCTGCAGAGAACTGAGATTCAAGAATTAGGGGAGAGTTTCGACCCGGAGAAACAGGTTGGTTCCAGTACCATGCCTCATAAAATGAACCCCATAACTGCTGAGAGAATATGTGGTGTTTCAAGAGTGGTTAAGGCTTACACTTCACCAGCACTTCAAAATAATCCATTATGGCATGAAAGAGACCTGACTAACTCCTCAGCCGAAAGAATTATACTACCCGAGTCATCCATACTCACTGATTACATCTTGAATTTAACCATCCGATTAATGGAAAAACTGACCTTTTACCCGGAAAATATTGAACGGAACCTCAACCACACTGGTGGGCTTATCATGGCTGAGAGGTTTATGGCTGAACTCACCCGCAGGGGAATGGGGAGGCAAACTGCTTATGCCCTGGTTCGAAAGTGTGCTCTTAAAGCCAATAAACAGGGTATCAGTTTAAAAGATGTCATACTCCAACAAAAGGAGTTAAATGAATACCTAAGTCCCCAGGAGATTGACCAGATAATGGATCCCCATACCTATTTGGGGTCTTCAGTTCGCGTGGTAGAAAGGGTCTTGGATGAATCTAAAGGTTGGTTCACAAAATAACAGAATTATTTCCAACAAAATTACTACTTTTTTTCTACTTTCATTTCATTTTTTATTTCCTAAATTAGTCTGGTCACCCTTTAACTGGTTTTAATGGTTTTAACCCATTTGGAAACGAAAAATTAATATACCAATCAAGTAAATACAATATCTTACTAATTATAAAGGGAGGTGAAAAAATGGTCGATATCAAAGAAATTACTGGAGTGAAAATAACACCCTTTGCACTGATGTCATCATCGATACACGCAGTTCTAGCTTTTATCGCAGCAATTATTATCGTTCTAACCTTTGGACTTATCGCAGCTTTGATTCCCGGAGCAAGTCTTTTTGCTGCATTCATTAGCCTGCTCGGAATTGGTATAATCATCCTTTACCCACTCACTGCCTTCTTCGTGAATATTTTGTACACCTTTGTCGTTGCATTACTTTACAACGGCTTAGCTGGCAGAGTAGGTGGTATTAAGCTGGGAATGGAAGGTGATGAAGTTAGATCAATTCCAGTAGTACCTGCCGCCCTCATACTTTCATGTATATCCGCAATAATTACATTCATAGTGGGCTTGTACATGGGACTGGGGGGTTCAGTTGTGCTCTCACTTATTAGTGGTATAATTCCATTAGCAGCTAGTTCAACAGGTAACGCCACCATTGAATCCATGTTCACTGGCGCAGGTATGGGTGCATTGTCCGGTATGTGGGCTGTGTTCTGGATCATCTTATATCCAATAGTGGCTTTCATAATGACTTTCATTGTAACTGCACTATTTGCCATATTCTACAACATCATTATACCAAAAATCGGTGGAATGAAACTCATATTCGCTGAATCTGGAGATGCATTTGAACTTACCAACATCCCAGCAGTACCACTAGCCCTATCACTATCAGTAGTAATCGCTGTTTTAGGTGCAATCTATGGATTCATTATAGGCGTACTAACCGGAGACATTGTTGCAGCAATAATCATGCTGATCATGTACGCCATAAGCTGGTTTATAATGTACTTCATTATATTCGCACTGGCCGCACTGATCTACAACTTCTTACAGACAAAAATCGGTGGAATCAAACTCATGCTGCAATAAGAAATCAAAATATTTATCCAACTTTTTTTTATTTTATTAACTGTCTTTAAATAATTTAAACCTGATAAAATTATTTCAAGATTCTTTTTACCCTTGAATAACAAATTTTAACATATTTATTTTTCTCAACCGTGAATTATATTAATTATATTAAATAGCTTAACTTATGAAGTAATAGTGGTAAATAAAAAAATATATTGCGAATTTGGAGGCCTGTTAATGGAAGAAGTGAAAGAAATAAAATCTGTGACCATTGTACCCTTCACTCTGATGTCTTCAGCAGTTTCAGCAGTTATGGGGCTAATTTATGCAGTTATTTTAGTTTTAATATTGGGCTTGGTGGCTGTATTCTTACCATCAACAGCCAGTGCAATTACCGGCATTTTGTTAACATCTGCTGTGGCTATTATCCTGGTTTTGCCGGTTGGATCCTTTTTGTTAAGTATTTTATCATCATTCCTCCTGGCTTTTATCTACAATCTCCTGGTGCCAAAAGTGGGAGGGATTAAACTGGGAATGCATGATATGAAAGAGGTCAGATCACTGCCTGTGATCCCCCTATCATTGATGGTTTCCATTCTCTACACCATATTCTCCTTCCTCTTAATGTTGATAGTGGCTCCACTGATAATGGTGGTTTTGCAGGGTGCTGCCATTGCGGCAGTCAGCACCTCCTCAAGTGTTGTGCCGGATTCAGGAGGCCTTGGTGCCCTGGGAATTATTGGAATTATATTAATGATAATTGGAATCCCCGTTGTGGTTTTCATCTTCACCTTCATATACAGTGCTTTACTGGCACTATTCTACAACCTTCTGGCGCCCAAAATTGGTGGTGTGAGGTTTAAGTTCAATGAAGTGAAGGATAACCTCTTTGAAATCAAAAAAATAAAACCTATTCCCCTTGCTCTTATCAGTGCCGTGGTACTGACCATTTTGAACTTCCTGTTTTCCCTACCGCAGATTATCATGTACTTTGCGATTGGTAATACTCTGGGAGGGATTGGATACTTCTTAGGGAATACTATCGGTTCCTTCATAGCCACTTTCATAATTTACGCTATAATGGCCCTCTTATACAATTTCTTAAGACCTGCTATCGGTGGTGTGGAGTTAGAACTGGAATAGACAAAAATTTTTAACTGGATCTTGAGTTTGATCTCACCCAATCCAGATTAGAAAACCCAAATTTAGGTGGATTATTATTTTTTTTAATATTATTATTTTT
The DNA here is from genome assembly GCA_013403005.1 of Methanobacteriaceae archaeon. Classification (NCBI taxonomy): domain Archaea; kingdom Methanobacteriati; phylum Methanobacteriota; class Methanobacteria; order Methanobacteriales; family Methanobacteriaceae; species Methanobacteriaceae archaeon. The sequence continues at coordinate 13,799 of JACBOA010000017.1, forward strand.
TAACCTTCCCTATTTTTTTATACCATAAGTTATGAACACATTAAAACATGAGCCTCATTGTTAAGTGTCGGAAAATTTCCAGGGGAACTGCAGAGGGAGAAGTGATTATCTCCCATGATCCTTTGAGTTTCCTGGGCGGTGTTGATCCACAGACAGGAAATGTGATAGACCGAGAACACGAATTGTACCAGCAGAATATAAGTGGGAAAATACTGGTTATGCCCTCTGGGAAGGGTTCTACTGTTGGATCTTACGTTATCTTCCAGATGGCTAAAAACAAGACCGCACCCCTGGCTATTATCGCCCTGGAAGCAGAGCCCATCATTGCCACTGGCGCCATAATGGCCAGTATCCCCATGGTTGACCAGCCAGAAGAAGATATTTTTAAAATTTTAAAAGAAAAAGATATTGTTGAAGTTGATGCGGATTCAGGAATAATTAAAATAAAAAAATAAATCGTTAAGGACGGGAAAAAGCCAATTCTTTATATAAATTGTTTTTATAACTTTATTACCCTTTTTTATCAAATCATTATTAATGTTTAATGAAATAAGCTGTAATTACAGATGCTACAAGAATATATGCTAATAGAAACATACATAGAAACAGTTTAACCCCCATTTAAAAAAAAATAGAAGATGTTCTAATGATTTCCTACGCCATTATATCCATTATAATTTCCGCTAGCTGCCTTTTCATGGGAAATTTTATTTATTACCGGAATCCTAACAATCAGTTAAATCAATTACTAGCTATCTTTAGCTTCTTTGTAGGTTATCTGGCCTTTACTGATTTCGGTTCAATCTACTCAAACACCCCTGAACAGGCTTACTGGTGGGTAAAGGCTGCTTTTCCCTGGATGTTTGTTGCTTCAATCTTTCTTCACCTGGCACTTCTGGCAACTGAACAGTACTCGCTCTTGCATAAAAAAATAACTTACCTGATAATATATCTCCCATCAGCAATTTTCGCAACTTTAAACCTAACCACCAAAGAAATCACCCAGGGAGTGCAAGTGGGATACTGGGGATGGACTTATGTGCCATCTGAATCTTTAGTCTACCCCCTTGTATTGCTTTGGACTTTTTCATTGGCTTTTCTAAGTGCCATTCTGGTTCTAACATATTATATTAAATCCCTCGGAATTCAACGCCAGCAAGCAAAGTACATCTTTATAGGTGTTAATTTACCCCTTATATTGGGCATGTTAACTGAATTAATTCTTCCCGCCCTTTCGATTCCAGCTCCGAGTATCCTGAATCTGCTTATGGCCCTGGGAATAGCATTCATTGTTTACGGAATTTGGAAATTCCGACTCCCCCAACTTACTTCATCCATGATTTCGGATAAGATACTCTCCACCATGTCCAATTTTCTTTTTTTAATGGATGAGAAGGGTAAAATCATCCATGTTAACATCAAAGCCATAAAATTATCTGGTTTTAGTGAAAAAGAGATTCAAAACCAGGGATTGGATATTATTTTCCCACAAATAGATTTACCCGACACTTACTCCCACCCCCTGGAGAATTTTGAAACTGTTCTTCGAACAAAAGACAACCAGGAAATACCAGTTTTAGCCTCCACATCCATTATTAAAACTAACGAACAGGATATTTTAGGATTAGTTCTGGTGGGTAGTGATATAAGTCAACTTAAAAAGATTGAAGCTGAAAGGGACCGTTATAGAGAACATCTGGAAGAAATTGTTGAAGAGCGCACCAGAGAATTGGAAGAAACAAATAGAAAGCTTAAATATGAGATCATTGCCCATAAAAAGGCTGAAGAAGAACTTAAAGATTCTCTTGACGAGAAAGAACTTCTGGTTAAAGAAATTCATCACCGGGTTAAAAACAATCTTATGATTATTTCCAGCCTCTTAAATCTTCAATCCCATTATATAACTGATGATAAAGCACGAACAATTTTTCAAGAGAGTCAGAACCGGGCTAAATCCATGGCTCTTATTCATGAACGGCTTTACCGTACTGAAAGTCTTAGGAAAATTGAATTTGACGATTACATACGTACATTAGCCACCGACCTATTCCACAGTTATAATTTAGGTCCTGGAATTAATTTATCGCTTGATTTAGAGCCTGTAAAGTTAGATGTAAACAGTGCTATCCCCCTGGGTTTGATTGCTAATGAACTTGTAACCAACAGTTTCAAATACGCATTTCCAAGCGGGCAGGGGAAATTATCAATTAAATTTCACCAGTTAAACGAAATGGATGATAAATTGGGTAAAGAATTTGAAATGATAATCAGTGATGATGGGATTGGTTTCCCGGAGGATGTGGACTTCAGAGAGGTTGATTCTCTGGGTTTGCAGTTGGTTAATAATTTAACCAGTCAGTTGAATGGTACCATTGATTTAGACAGAAGTCATGGCACTAAGTTCACTATTCGTTTTAAAGAATCAAAATATTCTAAGTAAAAAAATCCAAGGATTAATCCAAGAGCAATAAAAAAAAAGTTAAGACGGGCTAATTTTAGGGGAAAAATTAAAGGGAAATGGATATTTATTCAGATGTTTAAGACTCTTTTTCAGCCATTTTCTCTGATTTCAGCTCCAAGCACTCCCCCCACTGCTCCCAGAACCCCTCCCAGGAACATGGCAACCAAGGTTATGAACAAACCTGCAATTAGAGTCATTGCTCCTGCAACCAAGCCTATCTTAGCGAATATAAGGCCAATCATAGCACTTAAAGCTCCGAACCCTGCCATGAAGAGGATTCCTATGATTAGTCCTCCAATTATACCGGTTAATGCGCCTTCGGCTGGAGCATCGTTTTTCTCACCACTTCCAATGTAAGTTGCCACCAGACCACCCACTACTGGACCTATAAAGAACAATGGAAAGAAAGCAACCGTTAGAACAATTGTTAAAACCGCATTTATAACTGATCCCACCCCTACTGCTTTCCAATCAATCATGCTATTACCTCATTATCCTTTTTTTGTCCTTAATTACCTTTTGTTCTTTAACTATTTGAATGACTATCTGATTTAGTGAATTTAAGTATTATATAAGAGCATAATACCTGAAACTTTAGTTTGAAAGTTTATCTTACATCTCTTACATCTTAAGGTAATTATTATCTTAATCTTATCTTAATCTTATCTTAATCTTCCTGATCTTTTTCAACTAATATTTCCTCATCAGAATCTCCTTCAGGAGATACGTTTCTTTGTTGCCTAGTTTTTATCACAGAACCAATTATTCCGCCTCCCAGTCCTATGAGAATGTATACAGGGATGGTCCATAAAGAGAAGATGATTAGAATGCTTGTTATCTCAGATGAAAATCCATATCTGGCGTATATCAATATTACATAAATAATCCCAGTTAAAAGTCCAACAATTGATCCGTGTATTGCCCCTATTTTAAAGCTATCATTAACTAAATAACCCACCACTATTCCAGCTATAATTAAGGCAATTATTCCTCCAATCAATGGAATAAACATTGCCAGAACAAAAACCAACACCACAGCTAGAACTGTTCCCATGAGAATACTTTTTTGATCGATCATGATTTTACCTTCAATTCCAACTCAATATTAGTAAGCAGTTGTTTTTAGATTTATAACTAATTATTACATTATCGGTTGCAAAAAATAAACTTTGCGAATATGAAAATAAAAAAAATAATAAAAAAAGATTATTATTAGTTGTTTTGAATCGGTTCAATGGCAGCTGTTCACACTGTTGCTTGTGGTTCTCCCTTTATCAATGATCCTATGGCCCCTCCGGCAGCCATTATGATCATTACTCCTAAGAATGCTATAATTAGAATTATAGAAGTCACTGTGGCTGCTGCAAATCCAATTAAACCCAGGATCAGGGTTCCGAACACAAGCATTAATATTGAAAGTACGATGGCTCCGAATAAACCTGAGACTGCACCGTTAACCAATCCATTTCCTGCAGTGCCTCCCACCATGTAACCAACCACCATTCCTGCTAAGAACCAACCTAACAATGCCCCCACTCCCGGGATAAGCACTCCAAAAATAGCTCCCAGTACAATGGATAGAATAAATCCTATAACTGCTGCTCCCCAGTCGATTTCCATTTTTTTAACCTCCTGAAATTATTAAAAAAAAAAATATAAAAAAAAATAGATTTTTTTAACTTATGCTGGTGCTTCTCCTTTGATTAGGGCTCCAACAGCTCCACAAATTGCACCAATGATTCCGTAGATTATCATTCCAATAATAACTCCTAGAATTCCTAATCCTACTCCAGCTGCTCCGGCTATGGCACCTAACAGTATTATAGCTAAAATTCCACCAATTAATCCAGCAACAACTCCTACTAGTGCTCCGTGGATGGCCCCATTCATGTATCCTCCAGCAACAGTGTAACCAACATAAATAGTGGCTATTATGTAAGCTATTAAACCACCCCATCCTGGAAGAACCATATCAAGGATCAGACCCAAGATTATTGCAATCACTATACCAATTATTACTGGAGTCCACTTAACTTCTACCATGTTTTTCACCTCCCTCAAAATTTTAATTACAATCATATAATGATCTCATCCCTTAATATTTTTTTTCTTTTTAATTTCACATGTCTTGTGAAATAAAGGGTAATTCAACTAATGTAGTAAATTAAAATTTTAATTACCAATTAATTATTTATTAAAAAATGAATTAGCTTTTTTCAAGCAAAAAAACCCAATAATTAGCATTTTCTCCATATACCTGAAAAAAATAACAAATAGAAGTAACCATATTGATCATTAATTTTATGTTTATTAAATAAGGTCAATAATAATCAGAGGAGAGTGCCATGCTGTGTACTTATTAATCCATAATGGAACCCTTATTGATGGTAACGGGGGAGAACCCGTAGAAAACGCTGCAGTTCTAATAAAAGGCCATATAATTCTAGAATGCGGTGATGAAAACTCTATTAAACTCCCATATGGTAATATTGAGCGTTTAGATGCTCGGGGAGGTTTCATACTTCCCGGATTCATTGACTGCCACGTGCATGTGATGTGGAATGGATTTAAATATCAAGATTCTCTATTCACCCCTCTTTCACTTTATTTTTACCAGGCCACTCGGAATTTGAGGCTTACCCTGGAAACAGGGGTAACCACAGTTAGAGACGCTGGAATGGCAGATTATGGAGTTAAAAAGGCTGTTGAATATGGATTAATAGACGGACCCCGCCTTATCATCAGTGTAATGCCCTTATCCATAACTGGAGGGCATTTTGACATGCAACTAAAATCTGGCCACAATGTGAAAACCAACTACCCGGGTCTTCCAGAGGCGGTTTGTGACGGCTCAGGAGAAGTCACCAAAAGAGTTAGGGAAGTTTTAAGGGCAGGTGCAGATTGGGTGAAGGTTATGGTCACTGGAGGAGTTATAAGTGCTAATGACAGCCCAGAACATCCCCAGTTCACTCAAGAAGAGTTAAAAGTTATGGTGGATGAGGCTTCGTGTCGTGAATTACGTGTAATGGCACATGCACACGGAGCTCAAGGTATTAAGAATGCTTTAAAAGCAGGTATAAAATCCATCGAACATGGCACCTTCCTTGATGAGGAATGTATTCAGCTCCTGCTGGAGTATGACGCCTGGCTCATTCCCACCCAGCTGGCACACTGGGTGAACCTGGAACTCCTGAAAAAAGGAGAACTGCCTGATTTTAGTCAGGAAGATGCCTACAATGTAGCCATGAACAGCCATAAAAACATGGCTAAAGCTTACCAGGCTGGGGTGAAAATGGTCATGGGTACGGATAGTGGTATAGCACCTCACGGTCAAAATCTAAGGGAACTGGGATTCTTATGTGATATTGGGATGAGCCCTATGGAAGCTATTCAGGCAGGAACTAAAAAAGCAGCAGAATTACTGGAAATTCATGATAAATTAGGGACCATTGAAAAGGGAAAGTTGGCTGATGTGGTTGTGAGCAAAACTAATCCTTTAACCGATATTCATTCCCTGGCAAAACCAGGAAACATTGCCCTGGTGATGAAGGAGGGTAAAATCTTTAAAAAAGACTTGATGAATGATAATTAAGACAAAGTGAATGTAACTGTTTATATGAATGAAACTGTTTATAAGTTTAAAAATTGTAAGCATGATGATTTTTCTTAGTTATGTGTAAGTAGAATTAAAAAAGCCGGGTTGATAATGTCAGATGACTTTACAAAAAAAGCTGAACTTAAGATTTCAGGTATGCACTGTGCTTCCTGCGCCCTGAATCTTGAAAAATCTCTTAAAGAAGTAGAGGGAGTTGAAGATGCCCAGGTCAACTTTGGAACTGAAAAAGCCACTGTAAATTATAATCCTGAAATAATTAAACTCCCTGAACTGGAAAAAACCGTGAAAGACACCGGTTTTGAAGTGGTGAATAAAAAAGTAACCATTAAAGTGGGAGGAATGACTTGTGCCATGTGTGTTCAGGCCATTGAAGGAGTTTTGGGAAAAATTGAGGGAATCAGTGAAGTTAACGTTAACCTGGCAGCTGAAAAAGCTTACGTAACCTACAACCCTCAGATGACCAGTGTAAAAGAAATGAAAGAAGCCATTGAAGACTTGGGATATGAATATTTAGGTATTGACAGTGAAATCCGGGACTCTGAAGATGAAAAAATCCGCCAGGCTGATCTTAATGGTAAAAGAAATCGTTTCATTGTGGCCTTTGCTGTTTCCATTCCCCTGATGATCTTAATGTATTCAGGAGTTATGCTGCCCTTTAACATGTCCTATTTCATGCTGGCAGTGAGTATTGTACCATTTATCTATGTAAGTTACCCTATTTTCTCTGCTGCTTACCGTTCCCTCCGAAATCATTCTCTAAACATGGATGTAATGTATTCTCTGGGTATTGGAGTGGCTTTCATCTCCAGTATTCTGGGAACTTTCAACATAGTACTCACCCCTCAATTCATGTTCTATGAAACTGCACTGATGCTGGCAGGATTCCTTATGCTGGGCCGATGGCTGGAAGCACGTGCCAAAGGACGCACAGGTACTGCAATAAAGAAATTAATGAATTTGCAATCTAAAACAGCTACTGTTATTCGTGATAAGGGTGATGAATCCGTTGAAATACAGATCCCGGTGGAAGATGTGCAAATAGGAGATTTAGTGCTGGTTAAGCCCGGTGAACGGATTCCAGTTGATGGAGAAGTGGTTTCAGGTGAAAGTTACGTTGATGAGTCCATGATAACTGGTGAACCAATACCTGTCCGTAAATATAGAGGTTCTGATGTTGTAGGAGGAACCATTAATCAGAATGGGATTTTAAAATTCCGGGCGGAGAAGATTGGAAAGGACACAGCCCTCTCAAGAATTATTAAGCTGGTAGAGGATGCTCAGGGCTCCAAACCACCGGTGCAGAGGATAGCTGACCAGGCTGTTACCTATTTCATCCCCACCGTGCTCATCATTGCCTTAGCATCCTTTATTGTCTGGTATTTCCTACTGGGAAGCACCCTACTTTTCGGACTTACCATTTTAATATCCGTTCTGGTGGTGGCATGTCCCTGTGCCCTGGGTCTGGCCACTCCCACTGCAGTTACTGTGGGAATTGGAAGGGGTGCTGAACTGGGAATTCTGATTAAAAATGGTGAAGCTCTGGAGATATCAGGGAAATTAAACACCATAATCTTTGACAAGACTGGAACCCTTACCACCGGCAAACCAGAAGTTACGGATATCATGGGAATCACTACTGATGATAAATCCCTGTTACAAATCGCTGCCAGTGTGGAGAAAAATTCACAGCACCCCCTGGCTGAGGCCATGGTTATTAAAGCCCGTGATAATGATATCAAATTATACAATGTGGAAGAATTCAATACTTTCCAAGGTAAGGGTGTTTCTGCAATTTTTAATGGTAGAAGAGTGTTGATTGGTAACCGAACCCTGATGAATGAAAATATTATTGAGATATCTGATGTTGATGAGGTTAAAATTTCCAGAATAGAGTCAGAAGGGAAAACCGTGGTTTTAGTGGCCATGCATAATTCTCTAGCCGGTATTATTGGGGTGGCTGATACTGTGAAAGAAAATGCTGCCGAAGCCATAAATGAGCTTAAGAACATGGGATTGGAAGTTGCCATGATTACCGGAGATAATCAACGAACTGCTGAAGCCATAGCCCAAAATATTAAAATTGAAAATGTTCTAGCTGAGGTTCTGCCAGAGGATAAGTCTGCGGAAGTTAAAAGGCTTCAGGATAAAGGAAAAGTAGTGGCTTTTGTTGGTGATGGGATAAATGATGCTCCTGCCCTGGCTCAGGCTGATGTGGGAATAGCCATTGGTAGTGGAACGGATGTGGCCATTGAAAGTGGAGAGATTGTACTTATAAAAGACAATTTGCTGGATGCAGTAGCCGGAATCCAATTGGCTGATAAAGTTATGAGCCGTATAAAGCTAAATCTCTTCTGGGCATTCGCTTACAATGTGATACTGATCCCCGTCGCTGCAGGATTGCTTTACCCTCCATTCGGGATCACATTCCGGCCAGAATATGCTGGACTGGCCATGGCTTTAAGCTCGGTGACCATAGTCACCCTTTCCCTTCTTTTGAAGGGATATTTACCTCCGGCTAAACTTCTTGAATCCTGATTCAACCCCCCATCAGCCCATGGAGGATGATGCTATAAATTGGAATAAAATTTGCTAGGAAAAAAATATCCTCCTTTGAAAATTAATCTTTTTGCCTTTATCTTTTTGCCCAAAAAAAGATATATAACTACTAAAACCCATAATTCTTACTAGAAAATAAGATAGGGTGGTTGATATGGCTGTAGATCCCATTTGCAAAATGGATGTGGATGAGAAGACTGCGAAGTTTAAAAGTGAATACAAGGGTAAAAAGTACTATTTTTGCGCCCCAGGATGTAAAAAAGAGTTTGATGCCAATCCAGATAAATACACAGAAGAATAAAAATGAAATAAAAATGAATTTAAATATACATTAATTTAATTTTTAGAATTTATTTTTTAGGAGGGATTTAATGGGATTGCTTGATTCGGTAGCAAAAAAGGCCGCCAAAGAAATAACTAAACAAGCCAAGAACAAAGGTGGTAAAGAAATCGAGAAAAAAGCTAAAAATGAGCTTAAAAAAAGGTTTAGAATTTAATTTCTTTTCAACCATCATGGGTAATATTACCTTTTATTAATCTTTTTTTTAGTGACTGATTTAATTAAAATGGTAAAATACAATATAGAGCTTTAATTATCGACATAAGATAAGAATAGCATTCATTTTTTTAATAATTGACTTGATAATATTTAATTTAAAGGATTATTTATTTTAAAGGATTTTGCTCTAAATAAAGGCTAATTTCTTATATGAGGGGGCACCCCTCACTATGAGGGGCAATTAAGTTCTATGGATAACATGTTTGATGTGGGTTTGGTAAGAGCACCTGAGAAGTAAAAAAAATAATAAAAATGTTATCCTTTGAATAATGATTTAATAAACATCCTTCTTCATAACCTCTCTTAAAACAGCAGTGGCATAAGATCCCTTGGGGATTGAAAACCCTAGGAGAACACCTTCTTCAGTTGCCTCGGCAGATGCATCCCATATTTTAAAGCGAATTGCACGACGTATGCCATGGCTGCCTAGTTTGGGCATTTTTGGTACTTTGAAGTCCTCCAGTTTAAGGTTTTCTTCATCCAAGATGTTTTTTTCAATTTGTCCCAGTTTCCCACCAGCCAATGGGACTTTGCTCCCATAAAGAGGAGCAGAGGGGTGGGCTTGGAAGTCCTTTATCCTTTGATTTACCTCTTCCACTTCAAATTTATGGATTAGATGCTCTTCATTGTCTATTAAAATATCCCCTTCCACATATTGATCAATTCCCAGTTTGGTGCGTTCACTGACTGCTTTATTGAATAAATAGGATTGGTAGGCATGGACAAACATACGGCTTAAGGGTTTAGGAAGACTTCGAAGTGCTAAGATGTAAGATTTCTCGTCAAGTTCTAGTTTCTTTTTCCTTTCTTTTAGGAGTGTGCGTATCATCATCTTCTCATATCTCATTCCACTGGGCATGGCATCCACTGCCTCTTCCAGTTCCCCCTTATCATATAAATCTCGGGCTTCCTGGATGTGTTTGGGCTCTGTATCAAAAGGATGACCCACATAACGATCAACTGCCGCCTTGATCCCTCCTTTAATCAATGCTTTTCCCACTAAATGAGTATTCGGTCTGTTTTGGCCGAATCGCTGGTATCCATAGTAGTTGGGCACTCCTTTTTCTTTTAACTGTTCTAAGATTTCCTCAGCCCTGATGGCTGCACTTTCTGGATCCGGCACATCCCTTACCAACAGGCGGAATTTATTTCCTATTAATTGTCCGATGCGTAACTTTTTCTGATTAGGGATTATATCCATTATTTTAACATTATGGAGTTTATCCTCCAGTTCCCCCAGTTCTTCAGGAGTTTTATTGCTGACACATATCCACTGACGGGTAACCGCTCTTTTGTCTTTCATCCCAGCAAAACCCATCTGCTTTCGATTGATCCCTAGCTCCCGTGCAATGTCTAAAACCACATCCAGGGTGTTTCTGTTTTCTTTTTCAATCCAGATCCATGTGTTGGGTCCTTCACCACTGGGAGGAGTTTCTGGAATTTCTTCCACGTAAAAATCCTTATTAATAGTTCTGATTCGGCCCCCTATCCCCTTCTGAGGGGTGAGGTAAGTTTCTGCGTTTAACATGACGAATTACCACTCATTAATAGCTGAATTTTAAAGAAAAAATTTAATCATTACTATCTTTTATCAGGGTTTATGCTTTAGTTTTTTTTATATGCAGTGGTGATGATAACCATATGCATAAAAAAATGTGGGGATTTGGTAGTCATGTCAACTGTGAAGATTATGCCTTGTCTGGATATGAAAGATGGTCGTGTGGTTAAAGGGGTTAATTTTGTGGATTTGAAAGATGCAGGTGACCCGGTGGAAAACGCAGCTTTATATCAAGAGGAGGGAGCTGATGAATTGGCCATGCTAGACATTGCAGCTACACTTGAAAATCGTAAAACTCGCCTTGAATGGGTGAAAAACGTTTCTGGAGTTATTGATATACCGCTTACTGTGGGTGGGGGGATTTCCAGTTTGGAAGACGTGCAGCTAACCCTGAATGCCGGGGCTGATAAAATATCCGTGAACAGTGCAGCTGTAAAAAATCCGGAGCTGATAAAAGAAGCTGCATCAGAATATGGAAAGGAAGAGATCACTGTGGCCATTGATGGATGCCGTAACCCTAGTCTGCCTTCAGGTTTTGAGGTGGTAGTATCCGGAGGGACCAGAACCACCGGGATTGATGCAGTTGAATGGGCTAGGAAGTGCCAGGAATTAGGTGCCGGAGTTATTCTCCCCACCAGTATGGATGGTGATGGTACACAAAAGGGTTATGACCTCGAATTCACCAGAGCAATATCAGAAGCAGTTGAAGTGCCAGTAATCGCATCAGGAGGGGCTGGAAAACTTTCTGACTTTAAAAGAGGAGTTATAGAAGGCAGGGCGTCCATATTACTGGCTGCTTCGGTTTTTCATTACCGGCTGCTGAGTGTCAAAGAAGTGAAAGAATACTTGAAGGAAAATGGGATAGATGTTGCCCTATAAAATCCAATTACATCTATGAAAACTTATCTCAAGCCAACAATAATAATTAATTTAAAATTTAACTTTTTATTATAAACCTTCACTGTAAACTGCTTTTCTAACATTCAATAGTCCACTAAATAGACTACTTGATAAAGACTTGTCAAATTTATATACTGGTTTGGGATAATCCTCTATTAGGGGCGATATATTGAAGTCAAAATTGAAGGCTTTGGAGAATTTAGGAAATCATTTGAAAGGGTTGAAAAATAAAATAGCAACTCATAAACATCACAAACTAATTCTGGGAATTTTTACCATATTTTGTTTATTCCTAGTTGTTCTCATACCCACATACAATGCTTACTCAGTAGAAGAGGCCCCCATAACTGAACCAGTAACCCAGCAGGTTCTGGGGAATGAATCATATGGAACCGTGATCAAAGAAGGTCCCTATGGTAACTGCAGTTCATCCATTAAAGTGGCTTATATCATTGGCCAACACCCCCGCGAATATCGTGCCCATAAAGCCATTGCAGAAAATGTTAAAGAACAATCCTCATCTCTCAAAAAATGTTATTATCTATATTACATTAATGTGACCCAGTATGCATCTGATTTTTCTAAGGGTAGGATGAACGGCCAGTTATTGTCAAAGGAGTACGTTGTCCCCAGCATTACCAGTGAAAAATTCTCTCTAGCCATAGATGTTCATGGAACCGACGGAGAATACTCCAAAAAAGTTTTCCTTTTTACACCCATCCCTCAAGGTGCCTCTATGGATATTGCCTACAACTTAAGCAACACTGTTAAAGGTGTTCCCTATTATTATGCTCCCAATCCCACCAGCACCAGATATACCACCCTACCCCTAATCAATAATGGCATTCCTGCTCTTGTCTATGAATCATTTACTGATCTACCCTACAATGTGATTAAAGAACAGAACAGAGAATTTATTTTAGGCGTGGATAACCTGATTTTGAAGCCTAATCCCTGTTATTAACTTAATGAGCTATAATATTCATTGCATATCACTTATTTGTGATTTAAACAAGTTATTTAAATGCATATAATTGTTGATTTTTGCTTCCGCCAAAAATATCACTTTTAGACTGATCTTTTTAGAATTAGTCGGTGCTCAAGTAGCAATCTTTACAGTAGCAATCTATAAATATCAAGCAGATGCTAATGTGTAATTAACCCACATGGTGAATAATATGCCTAAACATATTGCATCTGGATTGAAATATTTGGCGGCGGTCAAGCTCAGAGAACAGGGTTATTTCCAAAAAGATATTGCTAGTAAACTTGGAATGGACCGTTCAACTGTTTCGCATTATTTAAATGGTAGAAATCTTTCATGGGGATCCATAGAGGTTGCTGAAACCATTGTAAACTGTTGTAATCGCGATTTTCTTTACATGACCTATTCACTCACTGGAGATCTGGATTGCACCAGAACTATTGTGGGCATCCTTATTGAAAAAAAATTCCAGGCAAAAGTAGAGGATACTTGTATTGGCTGTGGAGTTTGTGTGGATGTTTGTCTTTTGGACAACATTACTATTGTGGATTTAAAATGCCAGATAAGCTCTGAAGGATGTTGCGGGTGTAAAGATTGTCAGTTGAACTGCCCAACTAATTCCATACAGATTTTAGAAGTTCAAAGCCCCAACAAATGATCCCATAAATAATATTTGCCTAATATTTACCCTTTTTTGAAAAATTTACTAAAATAAAATCATTTCTATCCAACATGACTATTTTCAAAGAACCATTTAAAAAAAAACTGAGTTAAATTATCCCTTTTATTCCGTTAGATTGTCTTTTTTAGTTATTTTATCCTTGAAAATCTATTGATCACATAGATAATGAATAAACATAAATATCCAGAAAGACAAAATTGACAGTAGGTAATTAGATCTATTTTTAAAATCAAGTCTGGTGAGAAAGAAATGATTTGTCCAAAATGCCGACATGAAAATCCAGATGATGCCCTTATTTGCGAATTTTGTGGGGAGGCTTTAAATCTTCAAAAACAAGCCAAACTTCCAGATAATGGAGATTCAGATAACAATGGTGGTTTGACTGTGGGAAATGTGAAATTCATAATTTTGGGCATTGTAATCCTGTTCATTATTACTTTTGCTCTCCTATGGCCTGAAAGAACAGCTTCCATTGCGGATAATGATTCTTATATTTCTGGCCATGCTGCCTGGAAGCAGATCGCTATTTACAACGGGACTAGCGATGATCTTAGATCTTTTCAGATTAAAGGAGATAAAATGAGGGTTTACATCTCTGCTAAGCCCCTGACACCAGACACTAACTTGAAATGTCAGATATTTGGACCTGATACTCCTGGATCCTCTGATGACCTGGCCTGGAAGGGTGAAGACATGTCCCTTAAGACCATGAGCCTGCAGATGAAAACTCGACCCGGAACCTACTCAGTGAATATTGATATACCCGATATACCTGTAAATCAGGTTCAATGGACTGTTCAAGTATTTGATTACTTTTAAAGCACTTTTTTGCTTTATTTAGTAGATAAATGATAAATGGCAAGTTCTTGCATTAAAAAATTAAAAAATTAAGAATAATAGTAAAATAGGAAAACAATTAAATGAATGATTATTAATTAGATATTGCACAAAACACAGTTAATCTCGCCTTCAGTGGAGAAGGAAATACATATATTATCACAAATCCCCTTTTTTTCTTCAATTTTACATTTCTATCTCAAAAATGTGCTAATCATCTCATAAATACTTTTTTACGCTATCATTCACATAAATAACTATATTAACTTGTTTCTGGATATTTTGGCCATGATTTGCCAGTCCCTTTTCTCCACCACTTGGAGAATTTTGTATTAAATCTTTTATTAGCTTTTATTCGCAATTCACTAAATGGACTGGCAAATGCAACCTTCAGGGCTGATGAAACTGCAGACAATGCATTATCATAGTTTAACTTGACAATCAATCATTGCTTACCACCGTAACCCAGCAGCTAAATCACCCCAGCACCCCACAAAAAAAAAGCTAATCTGTATTTGAAAAACTGTAATTCCCTGACGGATTGATTAGCTCTGTTTTATTGGTAATTGATTTTTTATTAATTCACCTAGTTTTATGCATAGAGTTCAAAAGGGAAATTTTGAATAAATAAATTGTTTTAGTAGACTATAATTGATATTTCTTGGTTAACCTAAGTTATGGGCACATTATTGTCATTTTTCAACCTTTTTAGGTTCTTTTTTATGTTTCATCTGAAAGGAAAATTTTAAGTGTATGAGTAAACAACTCCTTTTAAAGGTTTTTTTGGTCCCAACATCAATCAAGATTTTATTAAAATAATTTTAATACCAGATTGATAATTTAAACTATTGGAAAGTTATAAAATTAAATCTTATTTATAACGCTACTAAAATTACAATTTAAATTGATTTGTTGAATTTTATAGCATCGATATTAATAATTGGTTAAGAATCTTGGTGAGAACATGCGAGTATGCATAGTAGGTCTTTATCCACCTCATATCGGAGGAGTGTCATCCCATACACATTTCCTATCACAGGAACTGGTTAAGAGGGGTGATGAGGTATTTGTAGTTACTTATCCCCATCCCGATGTAAAGGATGTTGATGGTGTGAAAGTTAAAACCGCCTTTTCTCCAAATATTAGGGGTTTAAGAGGTTTATTCTTCATCTTATCCGCAACTATTCTCTTAATAAGAATGGTGCGCCGTTATAAAATTGACCTAATACACGCACATTTCCTCTTACCCCCAGGACTGGTAGGAGTGCTTGCTGGAGCTTTTACCGGGACAAAAACCGTGGTATCTGCCCATGGAACTGATTTATTCATACAGGCCAAAAACCCGATATTAAGGTCTTTTATTAGATTCATCTTGGGGAGGGCTGATTTAGTGTTTATTGCCAATGAAACCATGAAAGATGCAGCTTTGAATCTGGGAGCAGCGCCAGAGAAGATTCACCTAACTCAGATGACTGTGGATCCTGCTAAATTCAATCCAGATTATGAACTTCCCCCTGATGTAGAACTGGATCCGGATAAGCCCACCCTATTCTTTTTAGGAAATCTGGTTTACCAGAAAGGAATCACCAATCTACTGGATGCTAAAAAACTTTTAAAAAATGACTGTCAATTGTTAATCGTTGGTAAAGGCCCTTTAAGGGAGGAATTAGAGGAAAAGGTGGAAAAAGAAGGAATAGAAAATGTTAAATTCCTTGGATTTTATCCAGATGTGGAGAAGATCATGCCCTCTGCTGACATCTTTGTACTGCCCAGCATATCAGAAGGCTCCCCCATCACCATTTTAGAGGCAATGGCCTCGGGACTTCCAGTGGTAGCTACTGATGTGGGAGGAGTTAAAGAAGCAGTCGCCGAGGATGTGGGAATTGTGGTGGAAGCCAATGATCCCGTTGCATTGAGTAGAGCAATTGACACCCTCCTGGATGACGCAGATAAAAGAAGAAAAATGGGATTCAACGGTAGGAAGAAGGCTCTTGAGAAAGCTGAAATAGATTTAGCTTACTAAAAACTCTAAATTACATCATTCTATCATGATTTTAAAAAAAAAAGGTGCATTATTAGAAAATAATTTATAGAAACATTCAATATTAATTGCACACTAAAAGAAAATGAATAAAAATGAATGATTTATAATAAATAATTTTATATTTAAATTTATTAAAACAATTAGTCTTTATATCTGTAACAAAATTCTTTAAACTATCTAATTCATAAAAAATATATGAACAGGTTATTCAATGAAAATTAAGGGAAAATCTATTTTTATAACAGGAGCCGGTGGATTTATTGGCAGTCATCTTACAGAAAAACTCATTGAGATCGGTGCTGAAGTTAAAGCCTTGGTTAAGTATAACTCCAGGAATGATTGGGGAATGCTGGAGTATCTGCCTGAAGAAACCATATCACAAGTTGAAGTTATAAATGGAAATCTTAGAGATTTTGAATCCATCTTTACCGCAACCAAAGATGTGGATATTATCTTCCACTTGGGATCTATCATTGCCATACCCTACTCATACATCAACCCTAAAGAAACCATTGAAACCAATATTTCAGGAACCCTTAATGTGTTAAATGCAGCTAAGGAAAATGAGGTGGAAAAGGTTGTGCACACCTCCACATCCGAAGTCTACGGAACTGCAGAATACGTTCCCATTGACGAAAAACATCCGCTTAAAGGACAGTCCCCCTATTCTGCCAGTAAAATTGGGGCGGATAAAATTGTGGAAAGCTACTATTTATCCTATGAATTACCAGTGGCCACTTTAAGACCCTTTAATACATACGGCCCCAGGCAGTCTGCCCGGGCAGTCATACCCACCATCATTATGCAGGCCCTTACATCTAAGACTGTGCATTTAGGATCACTGCATCCCACCCGGGACTACACCTTTGTGAAAGACACAGCCAACGCCTTTATAAAAACCGCAGAATCAGATAAAGCAATTGGTGAAGTGGTTAATGCTGGTTCCAATTTTGAAATATCCATCGGTGACTTGGCTCTTAAGATATTTTCCCTGATGGACAGTGATACAGAAATAACAACTGATGTAGAACGTTTAAGACCTGAAAAGAGCGAAGTAGAACGATTGTGGTGTGATAATCAGAAGGCCAAGGAACTCCTGAATTGGAATCCAGAAACATCCCTGGAAGATGGTCTCAGGCAAACCATTGAATGGATTGAAAATAATCTTAACTTTTACAAAACCGGCATCTACAATCGGTGAAAAAAGTTAAGTTTGAAAATGCATTGAAAATTACAGCAACAGTACTTAATTTAAAGAAGTTCTGAGTGAAAAGTTCTGGGTGAAAAATATAGAACCCTTAGATAAAGAAAGGTAGATTAAAATGATTGCAGTTATTCTAGCCGGTGGAAAGGGAACTCGACTAAAACCATACACCAATGTGTTCCCCAAACCCTTGATGCCCATCGGTGACCATCCCATCCTGGAAATTCTTATACGTCAGCTGGAATCATACGGATTTAAAGATATATTCATGGCAGTGGGCCATCTAGCAGAACTGATAAAACTCTTTTTTGGTGAAGGCGATAAATATAACGTGAATATCACTTACAAAAAAGAAAGTGAGCCTTTAGGGACTGCTGGACCATTGGGGCTGATGAAAGACGAGTTAAATGACCATTTCATAATGATGAATGGTGATTTACTGACCACCATTAATTTTCAGGAACTGGTGGACTACCATAAAAAAAGTGGAGCTATAGCCACCATTGCCCTTAAAAAGAGAAATGTGCACATTGATTTCGGTGTGGTGGAAGTTGATGATTCCCATGAAATAACTGACTACATAGAAAAACCAGACCTGGAATACTTGGTAAGTATGGGTGTTTATGTATTTGATCCCCGTGTTCTGGATTACATAGAACCCGGTGAATATCTGGACTTCCCGGATCTAATCAAAAAACTTATTTCTAAAGGTGAAAAGGTCAAAGGTTATCCTTACCATGGATACTGGCTGGACATGGGACGTCCAGACGACTATGAGAAAGCCAATGAAAAAATAGATGAGTTATATCCGGAACTTTTCAAGTAAAAAGTTTAATGAGCATATCTGTATAAACAAGTAAACTTTGAATCAGGCAATCTAACATTTAGAAACCTTCATAATCACTAACTGCATCCCGTGAAAAATATGAAATCAATTCCACTTTCTGACATCGACTTGGGTGAAGAAGAGATCAACTCTGTTATAGAAGTTTTAAAATCCAAATGGCTCTCCATGGGCCCGGTGACCCAGGAATTTGAAAGAGAATTCTCTGATTATCTGAAAATTAAACATTCCTTTGGAGTTTCTAATTGCACAGCAGCTCTTCACTTGGCTAATAGGGTACTGGGTGTGGGGCCTGGTGATGAGGTTATAGTCCCTTCACTTTCATTTGTAGCCACAGCCAATGCTACACTTTACTGCGGAGCTAAACCTGTTTTTGCAGATATAACCAGTCCAGAGAACCTCAACATATCTCCCGAGGATATTTTAGAAAAAATAACTCCCAAAACAAAAGCAGTCACTGTAATGCACTATGCAGGTTATCCCTGCGATATGGATGCAGTGATGGAAATTGCAGAAGACCATAACCTAAAAGTTATCGAAGACGTGGCACATGCCCCTGGAGCTGAATACAAGGGACATAAATGCGGTACCATGGGAGATGTTGGATGTTTCAGTTTTTTTGCCAATAAAAACATGGTTACTGGTGAGGGAGGAATGTTGGTTACTGGGGATGATACCATAGCACCGGTGATCAGACAAATGCGATCCCATAGCATGACTTCATTAACATGGGACCGGCATAAAGGCCATTCCTTCAGTTACGATGTTACAGATGTGGGATATAACTACCGGATTAACGAAATTGCATCAACCCTGGGACGAATACAGTTGAAAAAATTAGATGAAAACAACCAGAACCGGGAAAAAATCACCCAGACATATATTCACGATTTAAACACGTCTAAAATTTCCATTCCATTTAAAAAACATCCTGGAAAACCATCCTACCATATTTTCCCTATTTTACTCTCGGAAGATGTTTCCAGAAATGAATTCATGGCAGAATTAAAGGGAAAGGGAATTCAGACCAGTGTACACTATCCCCCTATCCATTTATTTACATATTATCGTGAGAAATTTGGATTAAAGGAGGGAATGCTTCCTATGACTGAGTTAGTGGGAGAAAGAGAAGTAACATTACCTCTGCACCCTAAAATGTCTGTGGAGGACGTTGCTTTTGTTATTGAATCCGTGAATAGTTTTAAGTGAATTATATTATTTTTATTGATTTAATGGATGGTTTTCTAAGGAGTTATGGTTTGATTGGATCACCAAATAACTAATATAAATACAATACAAAAAATGGAATAAACTAACCATCATTTTACTTTCAGCGACGGTCCACCAAACGTTTAGGTCGTCCCCTGATCTTATAAAATTCAAGACCCCCTGGTCCAGTAAAATTGAAGTTAATGTTAAAGCTCCCATCCTGATGTGCTTCATGGAGGGTGGGCTTGTATTCCAGGAATGATTTTAAAAAGTTATCCTGAACCAGCTCCTCTTCACATTGTTTCAGGTCATGACACTCCATACTTACCCGGAGAGTGACTTCTTCTTCATCCCCATATAGAAAGGCCTCGTACTCCCCAGTTAAATAATCCATGTTCTCCTCCTGGAAAACTCCTTTTTCAATGTCAACCCGGTTAAATGGTGCTCCCATCACCCAGACTGTTTCAGCTTCCCTCTCCGGGTTTAGTATTCGCATGTGGGTTCTGCCGCAGCCGCATTTATCCCTGCTAACCACCACTGTTGTGTCTTCTGTGTCATAATTCAAGAGTAATGTGCCAGTTTTACCTCCTGGAGGGAGTAGTGTGGTTAAAACTATCCTTCCACACTCCCCTTCCGGCACAAAGTCCTCCAGTTGAGGGTTGTAAACATCCAGATGAACCAGATCCTCAGGCACATGCAAGCCCACCTTTTTATAGCATTCCCCGCACATGGTCCCCTCGGTACTGCCATAGGTGTTATAGACCGGGACTCCCCACAATTTCTCTACATAAGCACGTGACTCCTCAGCAAAACTTTCACCACCAGCTATGAGCCTTTTGATGCTGGAATCATGAGGATCAAATCCTTCGCTTTTCATCCGACGTGCCAGGCGGATTAGTTTAAAAACACTTCCCACTATTCCCGTGGGTTGATAATTCTTTATGATACGCACCGGGAAAGTGCACTTACCTTCAGGTATTATGGTCATCCCAATCTTCTGAGCAGCCAGAGTCATGGTGTTAGCTCCTACATTCATCCCATAACTGGCACAAACCACCACCCGGTCTCCATTACCAAAATTCTGGGAAACAAAAGAACGGGCATATTTCTCGGCGTAACGGTTCCAGTCTTCCCAGGTTAAAAAGAATGATTTGGGCATGCCACTGGTTCCACTGGTCTCGTGAATAGTGTAAATATCATTCCAGTCAATGCATTTGAACTCAAAATCCTCAGTTTCAGGGGGCTGTCTTTCCCGGACTGTTTTTCCAGAGATAATTGGCAGTTCACGCAGGTCTTCGTGTTCACGAATATCCGCAGGATTAATACCCTCCTCCTTAAACCATTTTTGGTAAAAAAGAGAGTTTTTAGCTGCATATTTAACTGTATACTGGATGCGCTCATCAACCAGAGCATCCAGTTCATCTCTAGGCATGGTTTCGATTTCTTCCCTGAAGTAACCCATCAAAATCACCCAACTCCCTATAAACCAATACAGGTATACAATTATGTCTTTAATTCAGTGATTGACTATAGACTCCCAAATTAATAATAATTTCTAATAAAATTTTTTATGGTTAGAAAAATTACACAATCCACTCCAAAATATAGAACCTTAACAGCTTAAATGCAATAAGATAAAAAGAAAATAAGTGGGAAATAATCTCTAAACATACCATTTTATAAAAATATTCAACCATATAATTCCAATATAGCATAAAGAGCATTATAAAGGACTATAAGTTAATAATCCTTGCCATTGTTATTTTAATGATAGCTGGAGTATTATTTATCTCCCCCCCCCCCAATGACGAGAATGTTATAAAGGTGGGATATTTACCCTAAGAACAAAGCACATCTCTTTTTGTAGCTAAAAATACAAAACTTATGAAAATAAAGATTTAAATTTTAAAACCGTCCAGATAAGCACAGGATCTAATATTGTGGATGCTGTGGCCATTGAAGATTATATATTGGATATGTGGGAATTTCCCCTATTCTAGAGAGAATAAGTAAAGGAGTTCCAATAATAAGTTGTGGGAGCGGTTAACATGGTCGGGAGTGGGATTGTGGTTCAACCAAACTCCACCATAACCAGTCCTGCAGATTTGAAGGGTAAAAATTAACTCTTGATTAACCTTAAATCGTAGATTTAAAGCCACAATATATATCACTAATTGTGAATTTAGAATCACATATAGCAATATTTATATAGTGTTTCATCTTACCTAATAACTGAGAGAGAAACAACCACCCGGAAAAAAAGAGGTGCACCTAAAAGTGCACCTCCACGCTCCACGGTTTTTCTCATTTAAAAAAAAAGTTTAGAGGACGCATATGGTAAGATTAAACCTCATTGAACTTTCCGAAATGCAACGCTATAAAAAAGAGAATGAAAACTACCAAAAAGAAAATGAAAGGCTTAGAGAATTCTCTTTAGAGCTATTTAAGGAAGGTTTCAAATTAGGATTCAAAAAAGGTTATACCGAAGCCATTGAAAAGGGAAAAAATCAGCACAAAACTGAATTAATCTAGCAACAATATAGAGAATAACTATTATAAGATAACTCCCCGTGGCCTAGTAAATTTAGATCTATACACCTTACCTCCACACCACGGGGTGATTATCCTCAAATGTTCCTTTAATTATTAAACTTTATTAAACTGAGTCCATTCCTTTAATCTGGATAAAAGGAAATATTATTAGAGGATATTCAATTTTAAGGTT
The DNA here is from genome assembly GCA_013403005.1 of Methanobacteriaceae archaeon. NCBI lineage: Archaea > Methanobacteriati > Methanobacteriota > Methanobacteria > Methanobacteriales > Methanobacteriaceae > Methanobacteriaceae archaeon. Next base: position 35,979 of record JACBOA010000017.1, read on the forward strand.
ATTCATAATTAAATTACTCCCATAATCTCCAGAACTCCATTAACATCTTCTAAACTTTCCAAAACAAAATCTGCTCCTGTTTTTTCCAGCTCACGAGTGGTGTATCTTCCAGTGGCCACAGCAATAGTTTTCAGGTTGAATGGTTGGGCTGCTTCCACATCACGAGGAGTGTCTCCGATTACAAATATCTGGTTTCCCTTAAATCCATAAAATTCCCTGGCACGGTTTATTGCCTTTTCCACCAGACAAGGCCTTACTGGACTGTCACTACCAAAACCACCAAATGAAAAAAACCCATCCAGACCAGCTTTACTCAGTTTAGCATAGGCAATTGGTTCTAGATTACCAGTGGCAAGACCCAATAAAACATTTTCATCTTTCAATTCTCTTAAAAGGAGGTTCACACCACCTAAAGCCTGCACATTCTCCCGGTGCACATTGGCCAGATAATCCTGGACCATGTAATCCAGGCAATCCTGGAATTTTTCTTCAATAACTTTCTCTGGTATGCCACCCAGTTCCAGAACTTCCCGCAGTATTTGAGGGTCAGTTTTACCAGCATAGTTAATACCACTGATATCTTCTTCCATTCCATAAAATTTACTGACCGAATGTACAAAGGCCATATAGTGGCAGCGCGCTCCCCTAACCAAAGTCCCATCAATGTCAAATAAAGTTAAAACATCCTTATGAGTCATTCCAACCACTTTAGTTTCTATTATTTAATTAAAAAAATTTTAATTAAAAAAATGAAGTTATGTTTTTGAGAGAAGATCTCTAGCAGAGTTTTCTGCCATCTGCATCACTTCCACCTCATCCAAGACTAAAACTTCCCTATCATGCATCAAAATTTTTCCATTGCATATTACTGTGTTTACATCGGCAGCTTCTGCTGAATAAACTAGATGAGATATGGGATTGTGGTAAGGAGTTAGATGAGGTGCTTTCATATCCATCAGTACCAGGTCTGCTTTTTTACCCACCTCAATGGTACCAATCTCTTTTTCCATTCCCAGTGCAGTTGCACCATTAATAGTAGCCATTTCCAAGACTTTACCTGCTGGTAAAACTGTGGGATCAAGGGTTCGCACCTTTTGAAGGAGGCTGGCGGTTTTCATCTCCTGGAACATGTCCAGATTATTATTAGATGCAGCTCCATCTGTACCCAGTGACACGCAGATATTACTAGCCAGCATATCAGAAACTGGTGATATTCCTGAAGCCAACTTCATATTACTCAGAGGATTGTGAGATATTTTAACATTATTCTCATTTATTAAGGCTATCTCAGCCCCTGATAACCAAACAGAGTGTGCTGCGATAACATCGGGACCTAAAAAACTAATATCTTCTAAGTACTCAAATGGCCGCTTTTTATTATCATTTAAACTATTTTCAACTTCTATTTCAGTTTCAGAAACGTGTATGTGAATTTTCAGGTCTTTTTCATCAGCTTTACTCCGAACCCAGTTTAAAAGTTCGGTTGAACAAGTATAAGGTGTGTGTGGGCCCAGCGCTACCTTTATTCTACCATTCGCTGTGTTATGGCATTTTTCTATGATGCGCTGGGTTTCTTTAAACTCTGACTTCCTTTTTTCATCATCAAAAAGATCTATCATGCCATGGCATATGAGTCCCCTGATTCCAGCCTCATCAATGGCCCGGGCCACATCATCCATGAAGAAGTACATATCATTACAAGTGGTGGTTCCAGACTTAATCATCTCCAGAGCAGCCAGAAGTGCACCAGCATAACAGTGCTCCCCATCCAGATGAGATTCAACTGGCCAGATATGATCATTCAGCCATACATCAAGGGCTAAATCATCGGCAAGTCCCCTCATAAGGCTCATGGAGAGGTGTGTGTGGGTATTTACAAGGCCAGGGATTAATACCTTCCCTTCACCATCTATAACTTCGTCAGCACCAGATAAGCCTTTGTTATCAATTATATCAACGATTTTGTCATCTTCTATAAGAACTGACCCTTTTTTAGCTTCATCAGTGAGTATATTAGTGTTTTTTATTAGAATAGACTGACTTTCCATTGGACCACCTATCTATATTAGATTGGGGAAAACAACATATAATATCTACAGTATTGCTATTAACACTATAATTTTGTGAAATCTATATAATATTGCAAGATTATTGTAAAATACAATCATTTTTTCACGATAATCTGATGTACCCATTTAAACTTTTAACTTAAAACTTTAATTTAAGGTAAAAATTCTAACTCGGAGGATTAATTGATGCAAATACGAATAGCCCTTCCATCCAAGGGAAGGATAAGCGATCCTGCAGTGAAACTTTTATCCAAAGCAGGGATTGGATTGAAGGATACTGTTAATAGAAGACTTTTTTCTGAGACCTATGATGATCAGATAAGTGTTATGTTCACCCGGGCTGCTGACATCCCAGAATTTGTAGCTGATGGGGCTGCAGACCTGGGAATGACTGGTCTGGATCTGATTGAAGAGAAAGAAGCCCAGGTGAAGATCCTGGAAGATCTGAACTTCGGACGTTCCAAACTGGTGCTGGCTGCTCCTGAGGAATCAGACATTGAAAAACTTTCTGATATCAAGAAAGGATCAGTTGTGGCCACGGAATTCCCCCGTCTAACTGAAAAATACCTTGAAAATCATGGGATCCCTGTTAAGATCGTTGAACTCAGTGGTTCAACCGAGATAGCACCGTTTATTGGGGTTTCAGACTTGATTGCTGATCTAACCAGCACTGGCACCACCTTAAAAATGAATCATCTGCAGATAGTAGACACCATTCTAGAAAGCTCAGTGCATCTTATAGCCAATCCTCATAGTTACCTGGGGAAAAACGAAAAAATTGAGGAAATTCGAACTGGTATAAGGGGTGTTCTGGATGCTGAGGGTAAAAAACTGGTTATGATGAATGTGGATGAAGAGGTTCTGGATGAGGTTAAAAGTGCCATGCCTGGTATGACTGGTCCCACTGTCTCCCAGGTTCTCTCCAATAATGGTGTTGTTGCTGTTCACGCGGTAGTGGATGAAAATGAAGTATTTCAGGTGGTTAACCGTCTTAAAAAAATTGGAGCACGGGACATTCTAGTGATGCCCATTGAGAGGATCATTTGATATAGATTATACCAAAATGACAAAATGCATGACAAGAATAGTGTGTTACGTGAAATTTTATATAATGGAAACAAACACTTGAAAAAGGCTTAGGGATTGATATGAAGCTTATAAGATTTAAAAAGGATGATGAGAATAAAAACGGAGTGCTTATCAACGGAGGATTGGTGGAAATACACCATTCCCTACTTGAAGCTGCCCAGTCACCCTTTGATGATCTTGAAAGGAAAGATTTCTACTCTCTGGATGAAATTAAGATTCTCCCCCCAGTTCAACCCAGTAAAGTGGTCTGTGTGGGTTTGAATTATCGTGACCATGCTGAAGAGTTGAACATGCCACTTCCTGATGAACCTATCCTGTTTTTAAAGCCTCCTACCACGGTAATTGGCCATGAAGAAAGTATTATATATCCCCCTCAATCCCATCATGTGGATTATGAGGCTGAGCTGGCTATAGTTATTGGTAGCCAGGCCCACTTTATCAGTGAAGGTGATGCCCTTGATTATGTGGCTGGTTATACTGTCCTCAATGATGTTACTGCCCGGGATTTACAGGAAAAGGATGGTCAGTGGACGCGTGCTAAGAGTTTCGATACCTTCTGCCCTCTTGGGCCCTGGATAGAAACCGAACTTGACCCTTCCAATCAAAGGATATGTATGAAGGTTAATGAGGAAGTTAAACAGGATTCTAACACCAAAAATATGATATTCCCTCCAGAAGAACTGGTGAGCTTCATATCACAAATTATGACCCTTAAGCCAGGTGATGTGATTGCCACTGGCACTCCCCCTGGTGTGGGACCCCTTCAAGTGGGAGATGTGACTGAGGTGTGTGTAGAAGGTATTGGAATTCTGAAGAATAAAGTGATTCAACCATAATGCCGGAAATTAATGCCGGAAATCCTCAGAGCAGTGTTAAAAACATGATTTAATTAATAAAATTATGCGTGCCACGCCCTCATTACGAAATCAGAACTTTTTTTAAGATATTCACCCTCAAAACCTTCTAATAGCATCCGATTTACACTTTTTCTTATTTTGAAACCTTCACCCATCAAAAAATCAACCAGATCACTGTAACGAGTGTTTACCTCAATTAAAACCTCTCCCTGCGGATTTATCTTGCGGAAAAAATGTAAACCTTCCCTTAGAATATCTTTCTGACATCTTGTGGGTTTTATTGCCCCCCATAAGTGGAGGAATACTACGCTGTAGTATGCCAAAAAACCCAGTGGTTCATCATCTTTACTGATAATAATTATATCCCCATCACCAGCGTTGATCAAGTCCAAATCATTCTTGTAGCTTATACCTTTAAGATCATTACCAGTCCAGAGTTCTATCTTATCTAAAATCAGTTTTTTTCTATCTTCTGGAAGATGAGAGTATAATTCTACATTGTATTCTATATGGTAGTTTATATCTTTACAACTGTTTTCATCACTAATATTTATTCTAGATTTTTTTGGTTGAATTTGGAACTTTTCGGGGACTTCCAGTATCAGAGAAGGAAATGCTGAATGAAATCCCATTTTATGGTACAGTCCTAAATTGTTCCCAGCTTCAGGACGCACCTCCAAGCCGATAACCTTACAATGACTCTTCAAGTAATCTAAACTCTTCTGAATGAGTTTCTGACCCCAACCTTTCCCATGAAGAGATGGCTGAATACCCACAGGACCCAGATAACCCTCATCACCCATGGTTTTGTTAAAAGAATAACCCACCACTTCTTTTCCATCTAGGAGTACGAAACAACCTTCAGGGTCTCCTTCTCGGAGTCCTTTGAGATTTTGCACTGTACGTGGTTCATCTCTTTGGAAGGCACTCTGGTCTATTTCCAGAATTTTTTCCAAGTGGCTGTCATTCATAAGTTTAATTATCATATTATGACACTTAAAATTAAATTTCAATTTACTGGCTTCTTAACATCACAAGAACACGCCTCAAAAATAAGAGGTAATTGTTCTTTGCAAACACCACAATCAGGGTCTTTCCTGCATATATTTCTTTCCGCTTCCCCACCCAACCTATATAAGGCAAAATCAAATTTTCGTGGTTCTTCAGGAAAAGTTCGGATAATGCTGTCTTAATGTCACTATTTTTCGATAAAAACCCGAAACGATTTGATAAACGCTGCACATGAGTGTCAACAGGAGTGAATTCCCATAAATCGAATTCCCAATGTTCAACCTGATGTACAGGACTACTGAGCTCAGAAAAAAACCACACCACTGCCTTCGGTGGATTTCCATACCATTTTATATCTTCAAATTTTTTTAATAAATATTTTGTAGCCTGATGTTGCCATTGATCACTTGTATTCTCGTGTTTTTTAATTGCGGCATTTACGACATCATTAAGATTACCTTCTTTCTTTCCATATGGATCTTGAATCAATAAACGTTTAGCGGTTTCTGCGATAATTTTAGCAATTTTATAATGAGCTCTGTGCCATTTTATTTCTTTAATGAGAATTACGACAGGACATTCATCAAACTGTGCGATATTACAACAATTTTCCTTATTCTCAAAAGTTCCTGATTTAAAAGTCACAGGACATTCATTACTAAAATTTTTATAACAATTTAACCCTTTTAAACCTTTTAAACCTTTTAATAATCTCTCAAGTTGCTTAAGCATACTATTTTCAGGAATGATCTCCCAATGATCTCCTACAATTTTTGATTTTATTCCAAGAGAATCGATATTACATCTAACAAAGAATTTCCAGATTTCATCTGCATCATCCAAATTATTGGGATCTATCCTGTTTCCACGAATAAAATCCTTTGAATCTGGTGGATCTTTTTCAACAAGTTCTCTGACTAATATTTGAGCAAATTCTTCATTATTAATATTATTTCCCCCTCATGATATAATTATTCAATGTAAAGTGCCGGTTTGTAGGGCAATGCATTTCTGGCCTTGTTTTTAGGATCATAGGTTGGTTCCTGGTACACTATAACCTCTGCACCTGATTCCTGGGCAATGAAGTCCACTGCATCATCCAGAAGGTGTTTTTCATCCACATATCCCACGTAGTTTAAACGAGTCATTTCACGAGCTATTTTCTGAGCAAACCCTGCAAGTTCCTTCTTATCATCATGGATGTTGGCCTTAATAGCCCTCCCCATAATTTGACCGATATCTGGCTTTCCTACCTGGTGGGCAATATCAAAGACCTCCCACTTCCATTTTGGAGCGAGATAGACATGTATTTTTTCTGGCTGGCTCTGAGTTATCTTTTTAATCTCCCGGATGTCATCTACCAGTCCCTGGATGATCTCCTCACCCTTGTGCACTTTTTCATCAATTAAATTTTCATCGACTTCTGGCCATGGTGCTTCTGATACAAATCCCTGACCTCCGTGTCTTTCCCACAGTTCCTCACAGGCATGGGGAGTGAAAGGTGCCATTAAACGTATCCATATTCCCAGGATGTAAGCTAAGACATCAATTATTTCTTCCCGACTGTTTTCTTCCTTGATTTCATGATCCACCCTGTGCAGGTAGTGATCTATATCCTTTTTGAACAGGAATAAAGCTTCCTGGAGTGCTTTTCTGGTCTGGAACCCTTCCAGTGCCTGAGTGGCATCACGAACTCGCTGGTTAACCTGGCTGATTATCCAGGCATTTATGGATTTATCAACCTCTGGTGCTTCCGTGTAATCGCTGAGCCGAATTTGGGATCCGTGTAGTTCATCCACCATTTCAGCGAATCCCATGAACCATTCTAAGCGTTTTTTAGTTCCGGTTACCTCTTTTTCCCTCCAGTCAAAGTCCTGCCATGGTTCTGCTGAGGACATGAGGAATAATCGTACTACATCGGCTCCATGGATTCTAATGGCATCCTCCAGGAGAACGATGTTTCCCTTGGAAGATGACATTTTATGTCCTTCCATGAGTCCCATTCCAAAGACCACCACCCCCTGGGGCCATTTCTCCTCTGGGAATATGGCAGAGTGATGGAAGAGGTGGAATGATAGATGGTTTCCCACCAGATCCTTGGCCGATAACCTCCAGTCTAAGGGGTACCAGTAGTTGAATTCTTCTTTTATAACCTGAGGAATATCTTTATCAGTTTCTTTACCCAGGAATATGTGGTCAAAGAATTCTTCATCCATCTTTTCAGGATCCATTTTCTTTAGATGGGGTGCTATGGTGTAATAGCTCATGTAAATAGTGGAGTCACTTAATGGTTCAATTAACCATTGAGGGTCCCATGGTAAAGGCGTTCCTAATCCTATTCTTCGGGCACAGGCCCAGTCATGGAGCCAGTTGAGGTAGTATTCAAAGTTGGACCTTATTTCTCCTGGTACGGTGTTCATACTTTCCAGGCAGTTAAGGGTGGTCTGGGTCCATTCCTCATCAGAGTATTTGAGGAACCATTGATTTTCCAGGATCTTAACCACACATTCAGTACCACAGCGACATTTCACAGGTTTTTCTGCAAATTCATGCATTAATTCTCCTTTTTTAACTTCAATGAGGTGTTCTTTTATGGCATCTCTGGCCTGGGGTACCTTGAACCCGGCATAATCGGTTAAATGCTCTTTCATAACTCCCTTAGCATGTTCCAGTTTGTACATTTCATTGGTGGCTTCCTTGAGTTTAGGGTCATTCTGATTTTTAACACCCATCTGCTCTATCATTTCCACTGCAGGGTGTTCTCCGAATCCTTTAAGACTTATTAATCCTATGGGCTCGATTTTTTCCACTTCGTCCTTTATATCATATTTCTCCAGAGTATCAGTGTCGTTTTTAAGGTCCGCCAGGGCGATGTAATCTGCAGGGGCGTGTGCTGGTACTGAGTACACCACCCCAGTAGCGTAATCAGGATCTACGAATGATGCTGGTAAAATAATATGTTCTTCCCCAGTTACCGGGTTCTTCACATATTGCCCTATTAATCCAGGAGCATCTATTTCCCCCACCAGTTCCAGGTTGTTCTTCTGATTTAGAAGATTATGATAAGCTTTCTGGCTGATTATCCATTCCTCATCACCCTTTTTCACCTTTACATAGGCTTCATCCGGATTTAACCAGATGTTAGTGGCTCCAAATAGTGTTTCGGGTCTGAAAGTGGCGGCTACCAAGTATGTTCCGTTTATTGAGAATTTTACCAGGGTTAATTCGTTTATGGCTACTCCTTCTCCTTCCAGGAGGTCATGGTCCCCTACCGGGTTCTGACATTCTGGACAATATTTAACTGGATGAGCTCCTCTGCGCACCAGCCCCTTTTCACTGAGTTTTGCAAACTGCCAGGTGATAAATTTCTGGTAAGAAGGATCTATAGTGGTGAATTCCCGTCTCCAATCTATAGAATAACCCAAATTAGTCATTACCTTATGATATTCTTCACTGAAGTATTTTACAATGTAGTGAGGGTCTGTGAATTTTTTAAGTTCATCTTCAGGTACCTTGTGAACATTCTGATAGATGTCCAGAGTCCAGGGGTCCTTTCGGGAAATGCGTTTGGCAATTCCTATTACCGGGGCACCGGTAACGTGCCATCCCATGGGGAATAATACATTATAACCTTGCATTCGTTTGAAACGAGCATATACATCAGGGACAGTGTAAGTACGGCCGTGACCCACGTGCATGGCCCCGCTGGGGTACGGGTAGGCTACTGTCAAAAATAGTTTCTTGCGATGATCAGGGTTTGATTGGAATAATTTTGCCTCATGCCATTTTTTCTGCCATTTATCCTCTATTTCATTGTAAATCACTAAAATCACCGTGTAAATGAAGTATTATTTAAAATTGAATAATTTTTTTAATTTTTATTAGCTCTTTTCTACAATTGTCTATTCATAATCCTGATTTTATGGAAAATATTAATCATTCCACTGCCTTATCCAGCCAATCAAGGTAATCTTGTGATCCTTTTTTGATCTGGATTTCCAGTGCACATGGTGTTTGGTAGCTGTGAATTTCTAGAACCCTATCTATCACTTTATCCACTAAATATGAGCGGGTTTTTAAAAGAAGGATAGATTCAACATCCTCTTCCAGATCACCCTCCCACCAGTAAATTGATTCCATTTCTGGAATTATATTAGCACATGCTACAATTTTCTCTTCTAAAAGGGTTTTCGCGATTTTTTTGGATTCTTCCACTCCAGAAGTGGTTATATAAATTATGGAATACATTTATCTCCCAAGTTTTCTTTGATTTAATTTAATAGGCTATTTCCTCTAATATTACAAATCCTATCTGACTATGGATGGTGTTGGCGGCATTTGCAGCTTGTGTTCAGCTGCCAACATCATTAACTTAACCTTTACCACTTCATCCAAAGGTATTTTTAGTTTTAGGGCGACTTCATCCTCTTTCAACCTGCATTCAGTCATGAGGTAAAGGATCTTATCCAGGAGTTGGTATTTGATTCCCAGTTCTTCTTCATCGGTCTGGCCAGGCCATAAACCTGCAGTAGGATCTTTTTCTATTATATTCTGATTTAACCCCAGGTGGTGGGCTAAGTTGCGAACATCAGTTTTATATAATCCCCCTATTGGGAGGATGTCCACCCCGCCATCACCATATTTGGTAAAGTAACCCACTAAAAGTTCTGTTCGGTTTCCAGTTCCCACAACTAAACGATTCATGGCATTAGCATGATAATAAAGAATTACCATCCTGATTCTAGCCTTAAGATTAGCTTCTGCCATTTTATTATTTTCATTGAGGGGTGAGCCACGGCAAACTTCAGTTAATGGTTCAATGAGCGGATCAATGTGGATAATTTTGTGTTTTATACCGATTTCTTCTGCCAGGTTAATGGCATCTTCCACATCTTCTTTACTGGTGGTCTGGCTGGGCATTACCAGTCCCAGAATCTTACGAGGATTTACCACCCCTGAACATAGTTGAGCTGTGGTGGATGAATCCAATCCCCCACTAAGCCCGATTACCAATCCTTTGGCGTTTGATTCTATTAATGAGCTTTCGATGAAACCGGATATCTCCCTTGACACCCGATCCAAATCCAACACTGGTAAGATTCCATTATCATTCCCCATACCATTCACCATACAGATTTTACTTTTAAATACCTGACTCAAAACAGATCGATAGATATAAAGGACTTCAGAAATTTATTCATTCTTTTCATTATATTTAAACATTTGAGAGTCTTTTAATCATGTTTTAAATCATTGATCATAGCTGCGAAATGTTAATCCATATCTAATTATAGGGCCTTTATTTAATATGGATTTGCACAATTTTTATATGGTCATGGGAATTAATAAGATAGTCCAGTAGAAACTATTTATCAAGTAAAGATTGAGGCTTATTTTAGGCTTATAAAATCTTATAAGAATTAATGGAGGCAGAAAAAATGGCATTTAAAGACCTTTTCAAGTTTAAAAAAGGAAAAACAACTTTTGTATTTATAGGGGGGAAAGGCGGGGTTGGTAAAACCACTGTATCAGCAGCAACTGCATTGTGGCTTGCTAATGAGGGTAAAAAAACCCTGGTTATATCCACAGATCCGGCCCACTCCCTATCTGACTCTTTAGAGAAAAAACTGGGACATGACCCCACACCTATCGGTGAAAACCTGTGGGCTGCTGAAATCGACCCGGAAGTGGCTATGAAGGATTATCAGGCAAAAATGAAGGAACAACAGGCATTAAATCCTGGTATGGACATGGGTATGATGGAGGATCAGATGGAAATGGCCACCATGGCTCCTGGAATTGACGAAGCTGCAGCTTTTGACAAGTTCCTCCAGTACATGACCACTGATGAGTATGATGTGGTGGTTTTTGACACTGCACCCACCGGTCACACCCTTAGACTCCTCTCCTTCCCGGAAATGATGGATAGCTGGGTAGGGAAGATGATCAAAATCCGGAGACAGATCGGAAGCATGGCCAAAGCCTTCAAGAACATCATGCCCTTTATGGGTGATGAAGAAGAAGAGGACCGTGCCCTGGAGGATATGGAAGCCACCAAGAAACAGATTAAAATCGCCAGAGAAGTGATGGCTGACTCGGAAAGAACATCCTTTAAAATGGTGGTTATCCCGGAGGAAATGTCCATATATGAATCTGAAAGAGCCATGCAAGCCCTGGAAAAGAATAACATGCACACTGATGGAGTTATTGTTAACCAGATCCAGCCTGAAGAAGCTGACTGTGACTTCTGCCGTGCCCGACGCCAGATACAGCAGAAACGACTGGAAAGCATCCGGCAAAAATTCGGTAACCAATTAATAGCCGAGATTCCACTCTTCCGAGAGGAAGTTAAAGGAACTGAAAAACTGCGAGAAGTTGGTAAGATTTTATACGGGGAAGGAGAAGCAGAGGCTTCCTAAATTAATTTTATAAATAATTTTTTTTATTTTTCAATTCTCTTACCATTAACCAGAACATGGTTCCTTTGCATTAACTATAACTCTTTGAATAGGGGGAATTAATTCAAATAAATGATAATACATCATTTTATCACCAATGACTTTAAAGTATTGTTAATAAACCCTTCCAGTGCTTATCATAACCATCCCAGTCCGTTTATAGTATTTAACCTGACTGATCATGTGGGAGTATGAATAGACTTGAAAGTACCAAGTCAGCATAGTCTACTTCCCTGCCCTGGAAGATGATTTTGAATATTAACTCGTATGCTCCACTAATTCCGTCCTTGAGATATGGTCTAATCCGTTCTGTGTTGGATAAGAAAAGATAAGAAAACAAATTCAAAGTTATCTTCCATAATACAGGCAATATCAGTGATTAAAGTTCTAAAAAAAACCTCATGATTCCGAGATGCATCGGATGGAAGCTCTGCAGCCACATATCTTTCATTGAGTATTACTTCTAGATTTATTGAAAAATTAAAGATCCAATTCTAATAAATCGCATTTTTTACTTCTAAAAAACATATTATCGCTGATTTATCGAGACATTGCTGGATACAAGAAGTATCACCCGTTTTTAGATAATTTTGCCATGCATTTTCACTCATCTGGTTACATGAGTACTGTGAAAAACTGGCACTCCCATTTTTTATGGTGATGTGTGGCTGTAGTGTAATGGCCTGGATTTCACATTTAGTATGCTCATATCCTGAGTGACCACCGCCGGAGTGGGGTGGGCATGCACCGTCTGCGAGATAATGGGTGGCAACACCGAAGCAGTAGCTGGCCTGTTTATAATCTCCCTTAAGATAATAATTATGGCCTTTTTCAAGCCATTGGTTGGCTTTTTCTTGACTGAAAGGATAATGGTGGTTCTGGAAGTCAAAGAATTTGTAATCAGGATCGTCTGCCCCATTAAGCATTTCTGAAAGGTCCAGTTTCGTCTGAGCATCATAGGGGAGGGAATAATACACTTCTTCAGCAATAGCATAATGGTTAGGGGCAGCCCAGGCTGAAACTGGTTGGAGAATTGACAATAAAGCAGTGCACAGGATCAATCCCGATATCAGTCCTTTTTTCATATTTCCCCATTTAAATTGATTCTAAGCGGATTATTCCTCGAAAAAATAATTTTCAAATAACAAATTTAAATAAGTGTGTGCTCAGTACTCATATTTAAACCTATCCCTAGAGGTTTATATGTAACTCTATCAAATAGAATATGTACTAAAAAACACCAATGAGCTACGAAAAAGGACTTATTAGAATAAAATTTAATAAAATTGAAGGATTAACTATAATTACTCTTTTAGGGAGATCTTATGGATAATAAATCCTGCCCTATTGATTTCAGTCAGGTTCCATCCTGGAAAATGTATTTAAGATCCTTTCTCAGGATAGTCATCCTGATTAACGGAGTTTACCAGCTTCTCTTTGGGGAGGTTTTCTTTGGATTTTTAGCTCTTTTAGGTCTTAGTATTCTTCTTGCTCCACGATTTTTTACAAAAAACAGAGTATGTGTTGTTCCCGTGGATATAGAGATACTATTTTTGATTGTGGTCTTTTTTGAACTGATTGTGGCTGATGCTTACAGTTTCTATAGCCGGGTGCCCTACTATGACAAATTCATGCATCTTCTGATCTCTTTCGTTGTTGGTCTGGTGGGTATGATGATTATTTACACCTTCTATGCTCTGGGAAAACTTCAGGCCAGTAAAGGGGTTATGTTTAGCCTGATAGTTTTAATAACCATGGGATTGGGAGCAGGTCTAGAGATGGGTGAATATTTCTATGATCAAATACTCTACCCCTTTATAGGTACTTATCTTCCCACCGGCCTCACCCAGGGATCCATGGTCTCCCCACCCCTGGCTGACACCATGGAAGACTTGTTTATAGACACCCTGGGAGGAATTCTAGGAGCTGCCATTGGAATTTTTCTAATAGAAAGAGAAGAGAAAAAAGGGAGAGAACTAGAAGTTATAGACGAATTAGAGGCCCTTGCCTCCGGAAGGGATAATGAGAATGAAGATAAAAAGGATGAATAGTGTTTTTTTATAAATCTATGGTGAAATATGAACTACCAAAGAATCATCAGAATTTTAGTGGCTTTTCTGGTGTTTTTAGGAATAGTTTTAATTTTTAACTTGTTTGCTGATTTTATCGGTGAAAAATCACCAACAGGACCTGTTAAAATTTTCTCATGGCTTTGCGGTTCCATTATTGCCTTTAAGATTTTTGAGACAATGAATAAGGATGATGAAGAAAAATCGGGTGAATAGTTAAAAAAAAGAATTACCTCTATTGAAAAACACATAATCAGTTATCAAATTCGAGATAAAATCTAATATATCACAATATCAGTTTATAAAAAGGTTATACATTACGTTATAATGATGGACAGAGAATCTGATCTATGGAACCGACAGACAATAAGGATTTTTTTAGATTTTTTTAATAACCTCAATCCCTTGAAAAACTTATCCCCATATAACAGTTTATCTGCCCAAATGGTTAATATAATTTCATCTAAATCTGTTGATAAAAAATTAGGGACCATCTCAGAAAAATTTTTTTGGAATACAGTAAATCTTATTATGGTAGATCTTATGATAGACAATCTGTATTTTATCCGAGGTTGATTTTATGTTAATAAAGTCTTTAAAAAAATGCGAATACTTCCAGGTGCTGGATGAAACTGTTCTTTGCGAGCTTCTGCATCCTAAAAATGAGAACATTGAAATGGGTTGCAGTATTGCCCATGCAATCATGGCCCCGGGCAAAGTTTCTCTACCACATAAATTGAAAAAATCCGTGGAAATCTACTACCTCCTGGAGGGTTGTGGGAAGATGCACATTGATGATGAAACAGCAGATGTGAAATCTGGTGATGCTATCTACATCCCTCCGGGTTCTGTGCAGTGGATAGAAAACACTGGTAGTTCTCCCTTAAAATTTTTATGTGTGGTAACTCCTCCCTGGCAAAAAGAAGATGAGGTGTTAGTTTAATATCACTGAATGTGGTGAATTTATAGATATCTATCTATGCAACACTGCATCTTCGAAATGAAAATCAATTTGAATCTGGAAAAATGTGCCTATTGAAGACTATACATTATTAATGTGATGTTATGTAATGTATTTATTATGTAATGTTTTGTGATGGCATTATAAACTAATAAATGACCATTACACACAGGTAACTGAACTTAGTATCTGCAGCTTCCCTTAGATTACCTTTAAAAATCCTCTCATCTGGATAGCTGAGTCTTTCACAGATTGAAACTTTCCTTTCTGGATTAACCCCTTTTTCCAGGAGGAACTGGGCCAGTTTCTCCACTCGAAAGTCTGGTAAAACAATGGTTGGCTTTTTATTATCCAACAGGCTTAATATTATATCTGAATTCCCCTTCCCATGGAGAGTTAGCAGGTTGGCCTCATCCCAGGGTATTTGAAGCCTGGCTGCTGCCAGCTGCAGGGAGCTGATCCCGGGAATCACTTCCATATCCAGATCATCTCTAAGTTTTAGGATTGGTTTTAAGACTCCAGAAAATCCAGGGTCTCCAGTGGAGAGAATAGCCACATTTTTACCTTCATCCACCAGTGAAACCGATTTTTTCATCATTTCATCCATGTTCCGCGCCCTGAGCACCAGAGTTTCACCATGAAATTCAGGGAATAGATCAAGTGCCCTTTGACTTCCCACCAGAACATCTGCAGATTCTGAAACATTTAAGGCTGTTTTGGTCAGGTATTCAGCTGAACCCGGACCAATTCCTACTAAATAAAGTTTAGACATTTTATTATCCCTCTTACACGAAATCAAATATATTTTGAATAATATTCCATTTAACAAAATTATTAGTGAATTTTAGGGTACTAAAAACTTTTTAGGGTACTTATACAAATATACGATGGAAAATAAATTTATGATACATTATACATTAACTAACCCCATACATGCTCTCAAACATATTTAGACCATAAAAATCTATAGATTATATTAATGTATTTATTAACCGAATTGCTTTTGTGGGAGGATAATGATTTGGAGAAAGAATCAGAAAACCGTCTGAATCAAACTAAAAATGAAATTAGTCAGTTTGATGACATGAAAAATGAAGTTTTACCTCCTCAATTACCAGAAATTTATTCTAATCCCATTAATGAAGAATTGAAAGAGCGAGCCAGCCAGATTCTGGACGAGATTATGGTTAAAGAGAAAGTAGTCCTGAAAATGGTGAAACCATCAGACAGGTGTAAAGGATTTCCAATTGAAACCACACCCCTTGTAAGAAGAATTTTTGAAATGGTTCCTGGAGCTTTCACCTGGGCATTTATTTTCACCCCACTCCTGGCAGCAATGTTTAATTTTTCAGAAATTCTGGTACTTTACATAACAATACTTGCATTCTACTGGATTTACCGAGCTTTTCGTTTTGTTTACGGCCTTTATCTAGGTGTTAAAAGAACTGAAAGAGATTTGAAAGTTGATTGGATTGGTAAAGTACAAGAAGAATACCCCCGAGAATACGAGGCACTGAAATACGTCCTAATCTACCCTATATACAGGGAAGGCTTGGAAACCATTGAACCATCTGTAGCAGGTTGGGCTAATTCTGATGTGGACACCAAGAAAATATCCCTGGTAGTGGCTATAGAAGAAAAATATGCACAAAAGTGTATTGAAAATTTTGAATACATCAAAGAAAAATATGGGCACCGATTTAGGGAGATAGTCTATTACATTCACCCTGCTGACATCAAAGGAGAAGTTAAGGGAGTTAAAGGACCCAATATTAATTGGGCTACGCGTCACTTCGTTAAAAAAGTGGAGGACAGAGGGGAAGACATCAAGGATTACCTTTTATTCACCTTTGACTGTGACCAGATACCCCATAGAAAATACATTTCAGCCATAACCTACAAATTCTTAAGCTCTGAAAACCGTTTCCATCACTTTTACTGCAGTGCAGTGCACACCTTTAACAACAATCTATGGAGAGTTCCTGCTTTGGTAAGGGTTTTCTCAGAATCTTTAACTCTGGTTGTTCTTCACAGCTGGACTGTTACCAAAAAATCAAGGGACACCTGGTCTTCCTATGCAGTCAGCCTTAAAACGGTTAAAGATGTGAATTACTGGTGCCCTGATATTGAAAACGACGACACAGCATTTTACTGGAATGCTTTGGTTCGTTTCCATGGTGATTTTTCAGGGGAAGAAGTGTACATACCCACCTACAATGATGCCGTGGAAAATGAGACTTATGTGAACACCCATCACTCGCTCTACAGACAACAACACCGCTGGGGATGGGGGATAATCACCTTCCCCATTACTATAGCCGGACTTTGCTACAACCGGGAGATTAAATTTAGCAAACGTTTAAATGTGATCTGGACTCTTCTGGACAATCAACTTCTTTTCACCACTGCAGTGTATCTCATAACCTTTGGAATTCCCCTTTTGAACATATTCAACATGGGATTCTCAGACAACCCTATCAATTACAAGATCCCCTCCATAATCGGGTGGGTGCTACTGGGAGCCTTCTTCCTAAACGTTCCTATTGTTATTCTTCGCAGGAAAATAATGCCAGTTCCGGATGGCTGGGATTGGAAGCGAAATGTGTGGGACTTCCTTGAAACCGGAGCTGTGACTATTAATATGCTAACATTTGGATTTATACCCTATATCCAAGCCCAAACTGAACTTTTATTAGGTAAAAGGCCTGGAGACAAACTTAACATCACTGAAAAAGTGATAATGAATGGTAAAAAACCTCCTTTGCCCCATACTGGTTCAATCCATAAATCTGAAAAAATCGCAATACGCCCCAGTAACCAATCCAAGTAACCTAAAAATACCATAAAATGTAACTAACGAGCTATTCTAGTTTATTTAGCTCATTTATTATTCTTTATAAAAATATTTGTTAAATAATTAGATGTTAAATAATTTGATTCATTTGAATTATATTAGGAAAAAGTGATAAATATGCTCCAAATTGCTGTTACCGGGAAACCTAATGTGGGAAAGTCGTCATTTTTCAATGCAGCCACCCTATCAGAGGCAGAAGTGGCTGGTTACCCCTTTACCACCATTGATGTTAATAAAGCTGTTGCCCATGTGGTTAAACCCTGCCCCTGCCAGGAATTAGAGGTGGAATGCAACCCTAGAAACTCTCAGTGCGTTAATGGGAAAAGGTTGATCCCTGTGGAACTTTTAGATGTTGCAGGGCTGGTTCCCGGAGCACATGAGGGACGCGGGCTGGGTAACAAGTTCCTGGATGATCTGCGCCAGGCCAGGGCATTTATTCATGTGATTGATGCCTCAGGGTCCACTGATGATGAGGGAAGGCCCTGTGAACCCGGAACTCATGATCCCCTGGAAGATGTGGAGTTTTTGGAGCATGAAATAACCATGTGGCTTTTTGGAATTCTCCATAAAAACTGGAACAAGCTGGTGCGCAAGGCACTTTCTGAGAAACTGGACATTGCCCGGGTAATAGCAGAACAGCTCAGCGGTGCGGGAATCACGGTAGAGGATGTTATTGAAGCTAAAAAAGCTGTTAACAAAGAATATAAGGACTGGGAAGATGAAGATCTCATCCTTCTTCTGGATCATCTACTTAAAATTGCCAAGCCCATGCTAATTGTGGCTAATAAGGCAGATCTTCCCCATGCAGAGAAGAACATCCAGAGACTTCAGGAGAAATATGATAATGTAGTGCCAGCATCGGCTGAATCTGAACTGGCATTAAGTAGAGCTGCCAAGGCCGGGTTGATCAAATACACTTCAGGGGAATCTGATTTTGAAATCCTGGAGAAAGATAAATTAAGCCCCCCACAGGTGAAAGCCCTGGAATACATACGGGAAAATGTGCTGCAGAAATATGGTAGTACCGGAGTGCAGGAAGCACTGAACCAAGCCATTTTCAGTCTGCTGGATATGATTGTGGTTTTCCCAGTGGAAGATGAGCACAAGCTATCTGATCAGAAGGGTAACGTGCTCCCTGATGCATTACTAATCCCTAAGGGATCCAAACCAAGGGATATGGCCTTTATCATCCATACCGATATTGGTGAGGGTTTCATGCACGCGGTGGATGCCCGAAGCTGTCGAAGAGTGGCCAGTGACCATGAACTTGAGGATGGGGATGTGATTAGTATTATCTGTCGTTAGAGAACGTTATATTCTTTTCAGAAATAAAAAAAAAATAGATGTTTTTATTCTTTCTAAAAAGCCCCTCCACCCCCACCCATATCTCCTCCACCTATGTCACCTACCCCACCGAAATCATCACCGGATCCATCATATCCTCCTGATGCTGTACTGATACCATTATCAAGTGTGGAAGATAGGAGTGCGTAACCCCCGTAATAGTGGAATAAATAGGTGTCACTGGTTTTCAGTTGTTCTTGTGGTAAGTGTAGTTCCATTGCTTTTTTAACTGCATCAGCAGCACCCAGGGCTGTTGCGTAGACCAGAAATTTGTTCCAGATTGTCACTGATTCTGGAGGGTATTCTTTAATTAGGCTGAAATCTTTGATGTATTTTTTAAAATTATGCCATTTAGCATTGTACTCTTCGCCATAAGTAGTCCATTGCCCCCCAATTTTTTGGGGTAGGATGAGGGAGATCACAGATGATACTCCCAGTACTATCGCAGCTATTTGAGTAAAACGTGCTGCAGGTAGAGGACTACTGGTTCCATAAAATAAAACCAATAAGGCCACAACTATGCCTGCTCCCCCAAAGATCTTCAAGTAATTGTCACCTTTTTTGTTGAAAAATTTCTCCATCTGATCATCAGTGAGAAATTGACGTTTTAAATGGTCTTTCCATGCATCATAGGTGTTTTTGAAAGATTTAGCACTTTCTTTGTTAGATAAATCAGATGAAATCCTCTCCAGGGATATGACACCCTGTTCTTCATAGCGCCCTAAGAACCTTATGACGTTCATTTCGAATTTTTGGAGGGATTTTTGGTCTTTTTTTCGGTTTATTTTAAGATATGTGGAGTTGCTCAAGCCGTGACCCTCCTTAGTGGATGGTTTTTTATCTATTAAGATGTATTTTCTGTGGATTAGATCCATTATGGTTGCTTTAAACCCATCCATGTCTGGTTCACCGATTTTCTTAGAAAATCCAGGTCCGCAGATAGCATTCACCAAGGCAGGAGGATCATCAGTTGGAATATCACGTTCATATTCTGCTCTGTAATCTATTTTGGGCTCTCTTCCATAGAGGAAGTATATGATAAAAGGAATAAGAACTGCTAAAAGCAATAAAGTTCCCAATATATAATAAA
The DNA here is from genome assembly GCA_013403005.1 of Methanobacteriaceae archaeon. NCBI lineage: Archaea > Methanobacteriati > Methanobacteriota > Methanobacteria > Methanobacteriales > Methanobacteriaceae > Methanobacteriaceae archaeon. The sequence goes on from JACBOA010000017.1 coordinate 55,781, forward strand.
GAGCAGAGTAAAAGTTCAATGTGTTCTGATAATCGTTTTGTTTTCTTTCTATCTCACTTAAAGCATCCTGGTTTAAGATTAATCCACCAGTGGGGTTGGCTGCAAATTGGCTTCTGGGAATGACCATTCGCAGTTCAAAAAACTGGCCGGAAGGGATGTTTTCACCTACTATTTGTAGTGTATTTCCCTGCCACAGAGAACTTTTAGCATAATAAGGTGGATTCAGCCAGTATTTAACTCCCTCACTTGATGGTACATGGACATTGGCATTTACCTGGCCAATTGGCACGTCCCATTCTTGACCCACCAGCTTGTACTGTAACTCTGTTATGTCATTGTAGAACCGCGAAACATAGAGAAGATCATATTCCAGGGTAACATCCACCTCCTGATTGGAGATGGGAGTGGTTTTGGCAGCATCAGAATACAGATATACATTTATTCTTTGATTACTACCATGATCTATTACTTCTTGAATTGAATACGCCCCCGGTGTGGAAACCTTCACATTCTGAAGTATTTGGCCACTTTTTAAGGGTATATCCCTGTATATTCCATTATAGGTCCCTGTAAATGAGTAATGTATGGTTTCTTTAACATGAATACTGCCATCACTCTGCAGGAACAGATCCATGTTGATGGAAGGAATTGAATAACTCCTGTCAGCAGCAAAGGCAGTTCCTGCGCTGGAAAGTATTAGAAATGATAATAAGACTGCTAAAATGAAAAGATACCTTTTGGCAGTAATTAATCCATTTTTATCCATGTTTTACCCCTGAAAATTTCTAAAACTCAACTTTAGGGACTTCCCTTTTTGATTCTTCCATTTCAAAGTATTCTGCTTCCTGAAATTTGAATATGGATGCAATGATGTTACTGGGAACCATCTGACATTTGTTGTTGTACATTAACACCGTATCATTATAGAACTGTCTGGAATAGGCTATTTTGTTTTCTGTCTCCTCTAACTGACCCTGTAATTCTAGAAAGTTTTGATTAGCTTTCAAATCAGGGTAGTTCTCTGCCACGGCAAAAAGGCTTTTTAAAGTGTCGGTTAAGATGTTATTAGCCTCTGCAGTTTCCCGGACAGTTTTAGCATTCATAAGCCCGGCTCTTGCTTCAGTAACCTTTTCAAAAACTGTTTTCTCGTGTTTTGCATACCCCTTTACTGTTTCCACCAAATTTGGGATCAGGTCGGCCCTCCGGTTCAATTGAACATCAATCTGCGACCATGCATTCTTAACCCTGTTTCTGGATTGAACCAGGCTGTTGTAGAGGTATATGAAACCTCCCACTACTAAAATCAGTATAAGCAAGATGATTAATTCCAACCACATTTTTCCCACCACATTAATTATATCTATTTATGCTTATTTTTTCCTTTGCAATCCTCTTTAATATATTATTCTAACCCCTGAGAATCAGCAAATAATCTTCATTCTTTGAATGCATATTTCACTAATTCAATTAATAGCCCTTTCCATCCATAAAAACTCATAAATATCAAGAATCTAAGTTATACCCTGGTTAAAATCTGTGCTTAGTTAATGAATTAGCTCATAAAGTAACTGGTACAAGATGGACCTATTACGATGCAAATGGTACATTTAATCGGATTTAAATATTTTCAGGGACAATTAATAATCAGGAATTAAAACTTTATAAAAAGAAGAAATAATTATATTCACCATTTATGAAAAACTAAGATAATAATCATATTTAATGCCAGTAGGATGGATTGAAGTGAAAACCATAGTTGCATGGATTATACTGGGATTAGCCATAGTTTCATTTGTGACTGTGGCTTTAATACCTTTAAATCTATTACATCCACCCCTAAACCCTTTAGATAATTCAAACACCTTAATATCAGATAATCAGGATATTTCATCTTCCCCACATCCCTACCAGCCACAATTGCTTATTGCTGCTCTTAAAAGCTTTTACCAGCCTCAAAGTCAGGAAGATCAACCAGTCAACCCATCAGATGAGGATAAAATAACTAAATTGGTCCGCCTCTTTAACTCTTACTTTGAAGAAACCTTCCGAACCAGTGGCATTCCCGGAGCTGCTGTGGTAATTGTGTATAATGATCAGATCATTTACATGAAGCCCTTGGGAGTGAAAAAGATAGGTGAACCGGATCCTATCGACATAGACACCCTATTCCAGATCGGCTCCTGCACCAAAGCCTTCACTGCCACAGCCATAGCTTCCCTGGTGGATAAGGGAATTATGACTTGGGATGACACTGCAAGAGGATACTATCCTGATCACTCCTATTTTGATCTTTACGATCCACAAGTGGCAGATGAAATCACCATAAGAGACCTGCTCTCCCACCGTAGTGGATTACCACAACACGCAGGTACTTTTCATGTTCTTGATTTCTGGTATGATTTTGATGAAACCCTTTACCGGCTGCGTTTTCTAAAACCTGAAAGTGAATTTAGAACCAAATATGCCTACCAGAATATTTTATTAGCTCTGGCTGGTTACGCATCAGGGGATGCGACAGGGATGAGCTGGGATGATGTGATGAAACAGGAAATATTCCTGCCTCTGGAGATGTTCACCAGTACCACCAACCTCCAAGGATACCTCAACAGTCCCAACCATGCCAGCGGCCACCGGATAATAAATGGACAGACCCACTATGTGGATCCCATTAATCTGGATCCCATGGGTCCGGCTGGAACTATCAGTGCCTCCATAAAAGAGCTTGCTAACTGGCTGCGTTTCCAACTTAATATGGGTAAGTTCAATGGCCAGCAAATAGTATCCAGTCAATCCCTGGCAGAAACCCACCAACCACACATTCTAATTAAAGAGTATCCCCAATTCAATTTAAGTTATGGTTTGGGCTGGTTAGTTTACACTGGTAGCTATAACGCGGTTGAACACACTGGTTCCACCCGAACTTTCAACAGCAACACTTACGTTCTTAATTCAGAGAATCTGGGAATGATCGTTATTACCAATGAAGGAACCAGCGGGAATTATTATGGTGAATTACTGTTTAACGCCCTGTATTCACTATATAAAAAAGGTGTTCTTCCAGCCAGTGCCACAGTTTCTGATTATGTTCCCCCTCAAGAGGATGATATTCAATCCCTGCTTGAAAACAATAAATTACCAGTTATTTTAACCTTTGACCCCCTCCCTTACCCTATTGACAACTATGCAGGGAACTATTATTCAGATTACTGGGGAAATATAAAAGTTGAAAAGAAAAATGACAGCAGCCTGTTATTGTTTCCTGGGAAAAATCCAAACCCCATAACCCTAAACCACTACAGTTCCAACACATTCAATGAAAGTGACTATGAAACTGAAGTAACATTCAGTGATTTCACATCTGGTCAACCACAACAGGTTTTCATCCAAAGATGGGCACTATTTGGAGAAAATGGTACATTCATAAGAGTTTAAAGATTCATCTTAAATAAAAATCATTGCACATTTAATTAATTTGAAAACAGTGAGAGGTAAGTTTCAAGTGTAAAAATGAACATTAACGAACTTCCACCCGAACTGGTTTATGACCAATTAGACTCTTCAGAAAAAGGTTTGACCACTGAACAAGCCAAAATACGACTAGAAAAATATGGGCCTAACCAGATTGAGGAAGTTAAGAAAAAACCAGTTATTCTAAAATTTTTTGCCAACCTCTATCAACTCCTAGCCCTGCTTCTATGGGCAGCCAGCATTCTGGCCTTTTTAAGTGGAACACCCCAGCTAGGTTTTGCAATAATTGCAGTTATCATAATTAATGCGATTTTCAGTTTCTGGCAGGAGTACAAGGCAGAGAAGGCACTGGCCGCCCTTAAGAAAATACTACCCTCCCAGGCTAAAACCATCCGCGATGGAGAGGAAAGGATCATTTTATCTGCTGAACTGGTGCCTGGTGATGTTCTCATCCTAGAAGAGGGGGATAATATCTCTGCAGATGCTCGTCTGGTGGAAGCCAGTGGAATGAAGGTGGACAGTTCAACCCTGACTGGTGAATCCAAACCAGTTCGTAAAGTAGCTCATGCCAAGGAATCTACTGGGGATAGCCTCATAGGGACACCTAATATTGTTTTTGCAGGCACCAGTGTGGCTGCGGGTTCTGGTAAAGCAGTGATATTTGCCACTGGACGGGATACAGAGTTCAACCAGATTGCCAGTTTAACCCAGGAAATCAGTGAGGAAGCCAGCCCACTGCAAAAGGAACTTTCCAGGGTGACCCGTATCATAGCAGTAATCGCGGTGCTTCTGGGTCTGGTCCTTTTCATGGTGAACCTGTGGGTGGTTCAACTTCCCCTGCAGTTGGCTTTCATATTCGCCATTGGCCTCACTGTGGCCAATGTACCAGAAGGACTCCTACCCACTGTAACCCTGGCGTTGGCTGCATCTGTGCAGAAGATGGCCAGTAAAAATGCCCTTATAAAACGTTTGTCCAGTGTAGAGACTCTGGGGTCCACCAATATTATCTGCACTGACAAGACCGGGACTCTGACCAAGAATGAGATGACAGTGCGCAAGGTTTGGTTACCCTGTGAAATAATTGATGTAACCGGAGCAGGTTACTCACCAGAAGGGGAATTTTTACATAAAGGAAACCCTATTGACCATAGAGAAATCAGGGAACTGAAACTACTGATGCGCTCAGCCACTTTCTGCAATGACTCCCAACTCATAGAACCAACAAAGGAAGGAGATAAATGGAGGATCATTGGAGACCCTACAGAAGCAGCACTTTTGGTTGCAGCAAAAAAGATTGGATTTGACTGGGAGCAGCAATTGAGGAAGAAACCTCGAATCAAAGAATTGCCATTCGATTCCCAGAGAAAATCAATGAGCAGCATACATCAGGATAATGATAAACAGGTAGCCTATGTTAAAGGAGCCCCTAAAAAGATCATTGGATTATCCAACACCATATCCATCGACGGAGAAGTTAAAAACTTCCCTGATGAGGCTAAGGAAAGAATAATAGCTAAACATGATGAACTGGCTGCTTCAGGTTTGCGTATTCTGGCCATGGCTTACCGTGACCTCCCTGCTGACTATGATAACTACAGTGCAGATGCCGTGGAGCAGGAACTAACCTTTCTGGGAATGGTGGCCATGCAGGATCCTCCTCGCCCTGAGGTTAAACCGGCAGTGGAGGATTGCCACCGGGCCGGGATCCGTATTATAATGATCACCGGAGATTATGGCCTCACAGCCCATGCAATTGCCCGGGAAGTGGGCATAGTTAGTGATGACCCCTGCAGAATCATCAAAGGGAAAGAACTTAACCAGATGACTGATGAAGAGGTTAAAAATATCCTAGTTTCAGGTGAAAATGTTATATTTGCCCGTGCCGTACCTGAGCATAAGATGCGTGTTGCTGGTATACTGGAGAGTATGGATGAAATTGTGGCCATGACTGGAGATGGGGTGAACGATGCCCCTGCCCTTAGAAAGGCAGATATTGGCGTGGCTATGGGCATTACTGGTACTGATGTTGCTAAAGAAGCCGCTGATATGATCCTCACAGATGATAACTTTGCCACAATTGTGGAAGCTATTAAAGAGGGCCGTACAATTTATGAAAATATTCGTAAGTTCATCACCTACATTTTCTCCCATGAAACTGCGGAGATCGTGCCCTTTGTTATGATGGTCCTGTTCCGGATACCCTTACCCATCACAGTGATGCAGATCCTGGCCATTGACCTGGGAACAGATACTGTACCTGCCCTGGCACTGGGAGTGGGTCCTTCTGAGTCTGATGTGATGGACCGGCCCCCCAGAGATCGCAGGGAACGTCTTTTGAATTTTGGAGTTATATTCAGGGGCTATATTTACCTGGGAATAATTGAAGCTGCCCTGGTAATGTCCGGATTCTTCTGGATACTGTTTACCAGTGGCTGGACCTTAGGCCAGGAGCTCTCATTCACTGATCCAGTTTACCTGAAGGCCACCAGCATGGTCTTCGCCGGAATAGTCCTAGCCCAGATGGGAAACCTACTGGGATGCCAGACCAGCCGCACCTCAGTATTTAAAGTGGGATTGTTTAAAAATAAGTGGATATTAAGAGGAATAGCATTTTCCATCATCATCCTCCTGGCCATTATATATCTTCCACCTTTGCAGGGGATTTTCGGAACCACCGCCCTAGGATTAAATGAATA
>JACBOA010000018.1 GCA_013403005.1 Methanobacteriaceae archaeon
TTTCAACAAATTTGGATAAATCTTCACAAAAATAGGAAAGTTTATAACTCTGATCAAACAAACTCTCAATTGGAGCAAGTTTTTTTGTTTTTACCATACAAAATACTATGCTCCACTTATTATAAAAATTTTTAGGTTTTTATTTCAGAAAATGATGTGTTTAAACGAGAATAGAAATATTTTATTGTCATTTCATGATTTTTGAAATCCCCCAAGTTTTGGACAGAGCCCACATTTTAAAAAATCCCTTGAGTTGAATTCATATTATAATTTCATTTAATCATTCTAATTAGAAGATTCCCTTTAACACGAAAATAAATTCTTTAAATAGCAGAGAAGCTGGTGAAAACGTTTAAAATGATTTAAAACTAGAAAAAATCTTATAACATGGTTTCAGCAGTTTAAAAGGACAATAAAATTCTCGTGATGTTGATAATTTTTAATGTTTAATCAAAGCAGGCTTTCTATGAGAATTTTTAAGCCAATTCCTATTAGAATAAACCCTCCCAGTATCTCAATTTTACCTTCAAATAGGTGGCCTACCTGTTTACCCAGATAAACACCTATAAATGACATTGAGAATGTTACCAGGCCAATAATTAGTATTGGTAGTAGGATGGGTGTGTTTAAAAAAGCGAAGGTCACTCCCACAGCAAAAGCATCAATACTGGTGGCAACAGAGAGGATTAAAATGTCTCTTATGGAGAAGATATGGCATATTTCCGCTTCTTCCTCATGGGAGAATCCCTCATAAACCATTTTACCCCCAATAATTACCAGGAGGGTGAAGGCGATCCAGGGAGCCCAGAGCTCAACCAGGGCTGCTAATTGGGAACCTGCCAGCCAACCAGCTACTGGCATTAGGGCCTGAAAAACTCCAAAAAATATGGCAATGGTTAATGCATATTTCAAATGACATTTTAGAATCATACCTCTGGTAATGGACACACTAAAAGCATCCATAGCAAGACCAACAGCCAGAAAAAACATTGAAAAAATATCCATAATCTAGTAGTATAATTCATTCCTTAAAAACTCTCTTTTAAAAAATAAAATTATTCTAAGTATAATTTAATGAATGATTAAATTAGTATATAATATTAGGAAAATTAGAAATATTAAAAATTTTAGCAAATAGATAAATGATGAGAGTTATCAGGTGATGGCAGTTGGATGCTATGAATTCTGGCAAGAAAAATGATGATAAGAAACACGAGGAGATGATACTTTTATTTCGAAAAGGTGTTGAACTTTTTCAAATAGAAAATTATAAGGCTGCTCTTTTATATTTTGATGAGGCCCTGGTACTTGACCCTGATAATAGTAAGATCTGGGATAATCGGGGTGTTGCTCTTTCGCGAATTGGGCTTCAGGACGAAGCTATGGAGTCTTTTGAGGTGGCCCTTGATCTTGAACCAGGGAATGCTCAGGCATGGTCCAATTTGGGAGTGCTTTACGCTGCCCAGAAAAGGTTTGATGAGGCCTTAAACTCTTTTGATCATTGCCTGAAACTGGACCCGGAGAACCATGAAGCATGGAATAATCGTGGCACTGCTTTATTCAGTATAGGGAAATATGAAGAAGCTTTAGAATCATTTAATCGTGCTGTTGAGTTAGATTCTCTTAATGCTCAGGCATGGGCTGGTAAAGGATCTGCCCACCGTTTTCTTGGACAGTATGAACAAGCCATTGAATCCCTTGAAAAATTCATTGAACTAGCATCTGACAGTCTTAGTCCTCAAGTTGAGGAGGCTTGGGCTTTAATTTTTGAATTAAAAATGAAGATGGGTGATGATGAAGACAGAAATAAATTTTAGTCTATTTATGCCCATATAGAAAGATATCCGTATAGAAAGAAATACTAATGAATATTAAAAAATACATTTTTATTATTAAGTCAAAATTAAGCTTCCAGAGATTAGGGGGGGTTGTAGGGGGGAAAAATGGCTTCATATCTCTGGAAGCATGTTTCTGGTTTCAACAAAAATAGAGTTTAGTAAGTTGAAACCTAGAGGGGGGTTGGTGTGTAGTAAACACACATTTCAATATACTGAGATTCTACTATTTAAATCTTGTGATCGAATCAAATTGATTTTTTTAATTAGATTATATTTAATTAATATTATTATGCTTAATATTATTATAGCAATTATAGTTATAGCAATTATAGCATGAGGTTATAGTAGGGAGGGGAGTTTTTGTCTTAATATTTCCATATTCTCTTTTTTAAGGGGTATAACATGTCTTTTACCTTTATAATCAAATTTAAATCTAGTAATCGGTGAACCAAATTCTATATTGCTTATTTTATTCAAAGGATATCTAATAACCTTTCCTGTTCTATCAGTACCCCAAAAATTTTTACGGTACTCTATTAAGCATTTACTAGTTATCTCGAGGTCGAAAGAATCATCTTCTAAAAATAATACTATATTGGTTAAATCCCGGTCGCATACTATACAATTATCTGATTCATCAGGATTTGCTACACCACATTCAGGGCAAACCCGATTAAAGCCTTCCAGTCCTTGAATGTCATCTGGTGCTGTCATAATAATACCCTTTATTACATTTATTTATGGTTTGAATGTATTATAAATTGTCTTTGGATATATAAGATTCACCTTGAATACTAATAAGTTATTCAGTTAATCTAACATTGAAATAGTAAAGAAAATTTTTGATTATTATAAAAATCAACATGGTTTAGGTAAATTTAGGGAAGTTTTTTTTTTTAATTATGTTTCGATTGTTCGTTTTATAAAAGTAGTGCAAAAATATAATATGGTTTTTTTAACTAAATTGAAAAATAGAAGTCCTGAAAAGGAAAGGCGGCGGATTTTTTCCTCTTCAGGACTTGGGGTTCGTTAGGGCGGTGGATAAGGTAATAATCCAGGTTTAGTAAGGAAGAATATAAATTTTTTGGGCCAAGATTCACATGTTAGGGTAATGTTGCTCGATACATGTCTGGATTACTACCTCAATCTATTAAGTCTAGTCACAAACAATTATATTTTTCAATCAATATGGTGAAACATATCACATAAGTGTGATAATAGTAATAAATTCAATATCATTTTTTAGTCTTAGTAGTCATAATGGGCTATGAAAATTGATTTAATGGTGAAAACATATAGGAACTACCAAAATAATTTCGTTCATGAAAATCTACTTGTAATAAATGATTTATATTAATTCAATTCATTTAGCCAGGAAAAACATCCTGCTATTTGTTCAAGATTTAAAAAAAACGAGAGTTCGATAAATATTCTTTGCATTGAGCTTAAAAAGGTTTTTTTAGGTTAAATTAAGGATTGATCAATCTTTGCTTTTGGATATATCAGTAGCTATTCCTATTCTACGATAGATTTCTTTATTTTCATTAATCACGGGAAATGCCCGTACTTTAATTAATTTTTCATTCCCATCAGAGCGTAAGACTCTGCATTTAATTCCTTCCCGGTCGGTTGATCCATTTTTTCCAAATATATAACTAATGAAATTATCTTTATCTTGGGGATGCATGGATTCTATCCAGGATCTAGGATTTTGATAGAGATTTTCAATGGTTTGCCCCCATATCTTTTGATAGGAAGGGCTCATGTAAAGTATCTGGCCAGTAAGTGGATCTATAATCCAGAAAACTTCATCAATATTCTGTGACATCAACTGGAATATATCTTCTCTCATTTTCAATTTAAATTCATTTAATTTCCTCTGGGTTATATCCCTAATAATGAAGGTAGTGTATGTTTCACCTTCAGATGTCCAAGTGTTAAGGGACATTTCCAGTGGAAACTCACTTCTATCTTTTCTCATTCCGAAGGACTCGAAAACGTTACCTTTTTCCAGGTTTTGCTCATGAAAATAATCTAATTTGAACTGAAAATCTTCAACATACCTTTTAGGGATGAGGGTGTCCAAGTACTCCCCTAGAATTTCTTCCTCACGGTAATCAAAAATTCTTTCCAGGCTTTTGTTGCAAAAGATAATTTTTTCTTCCCTATCAATGATCACAATAGCGTCCACAGCAGTCTGTGCCAGTGTTCTGAACTTCTCTTCACTAACTTTCAGGGCATATTCAACTCTTTTACGTTCAGTGATGTCATTTAGAACACCTATTAATCCTATAACTTTTCCTTTCTCATTTTTTATACTATTAGCCCTGATATAGGCTGGGAAAACTCGACCAGATTTATCAACCATCTCCAGCTCACCACTCCAATCATTACCAGCCATGATGGTCTGGAATATATGCAATCCGAGTTCTGGGTCTTTGAATAACTTAACTGGACCTAAAGGGACGTTTAATTCCTCTACAGAGTAACCAAATAATTCATTGAAGGATTGGTTATGATAAAAATGAGAACCATCAGGCATTGAAATGCCAATGGCATCTGTTGTGTTCTCAATTCCAGCTAAAATCCGTAGTAATTGATCTTCAGTTTTTTTCCGCTGTGAAATATCCCGAGAAACGGCCATAATCATTTTTTTCCCCTGAAGAGTGAAAAGATGGTTGCTGATTTCAGTGGTTATCAACTCACCATCACGGCTGACTTGAATAGCTTCGAATGTTGCTCTACCAGAAGATTTTAATTGTTCTAGAATTTCTGGCATAAGAGCCTTAGTTTCCGAGTTGATTATATCAATGGGTCCCATTTTAAGAAGTTCTTCACGAGTATAACCTAATCTTTCGCATACAACATCGTTAACTTCAACAAAATTACCTGGATAGCCATTTTCATCAACATGATGAAGGGATATGCCATCGTTGGCTTTGTTAAAAACTTCGCGGAATTTTTCTTCACTCTTTTTTAGAGCATTTTCAAAAACCTTCATGGGGGTTATATCTCGAGCTATTAGCTGTACCATACCTGTTTCACCATTTTTAACAGGCATGGGTTGAATATTGGTACTGAAATAGTACTCATTTCCCCGAATCATGGTCTTACTTTCAATAATCGTACCCTGACCAGTTTCAATAACTTTTCTTATATTTTTCATCTGTGGATCAGCGTATTCTTTTGGGAATAATTCCCACATGGTTTTCCCGAGAAAATCCTCTTTATCACAACCGAAAAAACGGGCAGCACTACTGTTTACAAGGATAAACTCACCTTCATAGTTTATAATGGCTATGGGGTCGTCCGCATTTTCAACTAAAAGGCGGTATTTATCCTCGCTATCATGAAGTGCATTTTCCATCTTTTTTTTGTGTAGAGCTAATTCTAATGTTAAAATAAGTTCTCGAGAATTAAAAGGCTTTTTAAGAGATATAATGTCTTCTTTCAAATCAAATTCGCCTTTGAAACTATGTTCTTCAGTTGTTGTAATCAAAATCAGTGAAAGAACTTTTTTTTTCATTAAATCAAAAATAAGAGTAAAAAAATTTTTATCGTATTTAAATTTCGAATCCGTTAAAATTAGATCAATATCCTTTAAATCGTTAAAAAGAGATTTTTTATTATTAGATGTATTTTCCCAGTTGAAAATGGTAGTACTATAGTCTCTGGGAGATAGTATTTCCTGAATTTTTTCAGATTCTAAAGTGTTTTCTAAAGCAATTAGTATTTTATAGTCTGACACAACAATTACCAATTTCAATTGGTTATACTTAACATGTATTAATTGCTATAAGGTGAGAAATCGAAAGCTATTTAAGAGGTTAATTTGGATAAGTCGAAAAAATAATACGAAATTGATGTTTGATATCAAGTGTAGTAAGTTTATAGGTTACTTCGCAATATTAACGTTTAACGAAGCAACCATGATCCAAGTTTCAAAATTTTAATCATTGCCACGTTTTTTATAATTCACATAACTTTCAGGATAGTTCCCCATGATGTAATCCATTATTCCACGATTTTCCATGTCCTCTATGATTTTCTTTCTGAATTCAAGTTCATTCCGTGCTTCATCCAGCTTTTTTTTGGTAACAAATAGGCGATGCTCGGTTTGGTGCTGTTTCCTTTGGAGATCATGGAAGTTATTAAGCCTTAAATCAATTTCTTTAAGTTCAAATTCACTGATCTGCTTTTTAAGGATCTTTTTATCCTCTATCACATCAAGAAGGATTTGCTGATTGTTGGTTAATTTTTCTTTCAAATATTCAATTTCAGAATCTTTTTTGCTGATTTCTTTTTTCAACTCTTCAATCTGTTTATTTAGTTTTGAAGGAGGGCTCTCCTCCCTTAACTCACCATTTGATTCTTGATGATCATAAGTTAAATTATCTGAACTTTTTTTCATGTTAACACTTGGCAAATTTTTTGATATCATTCATCTAATAACTCTGATACTTTCTTTTTTGTTAAAATAAATATTAAAATAGATCATGTTGCTCTAGAATGTATTTTATGTTATGGGTGCAATTTTATTTAAAAGGATAATTCTTCAGCGAAAATTTAGAAATTTTAAACAAAATAAACTTAATGATTCTTAAAAAAATAATTCAAAGTCTATTTAGTATTTCCTGTCATATCAATACCACAAAATTTTTGTTAGGTTTATAATACAAAACCCACTTGAAAACCTAGGATCATAAAAAATCAATTTATTATTTTTTTAAACTCTACTAGGAAGATATATGTGCTATCGTAAAACCTTGAGAAATCTCTATATAATTACTGTTGGATGTATACCAAAAGAATCATATTAGTTAGTTTCTCATTTTTTTATTTTTTGCAAACTCTTAGAGGGTAATGATTACTTAGCAAATAAGTTTATGGGTCATGGCCAGTATATAATTCAGTAGGAACATTTAATAAACAAAATTTAAAATTGGTGATTGTATGCCGGTGATAACTATAGATGCTCCTCCCATGAGCAAAGAACAGAAAAGAGAGTTAGTTAACTCTTTTGCTAAAAGTGCCAGTAAAATATTGAACCTTCCGGTTTCCGCAATTGTGATAATAATCAGAGAGGTTGAATCAGAGAATGTGGGTGTTGGAGATATTTTATTGTGTGATCGGGAAAAATGAATTGGAAAAATTTCAATTATAATTCAATTCATCTCATAATTTTTTGAAAATTTTTAAAAAACCTTCTAATTCATAATTGCCTAATTCACTTAAAAAATTCGCAATTTTCTTGAAAATGAGAATTTATCATTCCAAAACTTATCATTCAAAAAAAAATTCCCAAAAATTAAGTGAATTTATAATAAAAAATATGCCCTGGTTAGAAAATGCCTGATAAATCAGCACCTAAAGTTTCCACACCTAAATCTGATACTTTTTACAACCATCTAAAAAATGAAAAAAGCCCCTACTTACTCCAACACGTAAATAATCCTGTGGACTGGTACCCTTGGGGTGATAAAGCTTTTGAAAAAGCTAAAAAAGAGAATAAACCGATTTTTTTATCTATAGGTTACTCCACATGTCACTGGTGTCATGTGATGGCCAGGGAGTCTTTTGAAGACCCTGAAATAGCCGAACTTTTGAATCAGTTCTTTGTCTCGGTTAAAGTAGACCGGGAGGAGAGACCAGATATTGACAGTGTTTACATGACTGTCAGCCAGATGATCACGGGAAGTGGTGGATGGCCCTTAACAATTGTAATGACACCTGATTTAAAACCATTCTTTGCAGGAACCTATTTCCCAAAAGAAACTGGTGTTCGAGGTGTGGGACTTAAAGATATAATTTTAAATATCAGAGATCTATGGAAAAACAAAAAAGGTGACATATTGAAATCATCTGAAGATATAACGAGTTCTCTACAACAGATTTCACAGAAAACTTCAAAAGAAGAACTGGGTGAGCAGGTACTTGGAAAAACTTACCAGATATTAATTGATAGTTTTGACCAGAAGTATGGTGGTTTCGGAACTTATCAGAAATTCCCCACAACCCAACATTTGTTTTTCCTCCTCAGGTACTGGAAACGCACCGGTGAAAAAGAAGCTCTAGAAATGGTGGAAAAAACACTGGAATCCATGCGCAGGGGAGGTGTATATGACCACATAGGTTTCGGTTTTCACCGTTACAGTGTAGAACCCAGATGGATAGTTCCTCACTTCGAGAAAATGTTATATGACCAGGCACTTTTGATTATTGCCTACACGGAAAGCTTTCAGATCACAGGAAAACTCAAGTATCGTGAAACAGCTGAAGAACTAGTTGAATATCTATTAAGGGATATGAAGTCACCAGAGGGTGGATTTTTCTCTGCTGAAGATGCAGACAGTGAAGGGGAAGAGGGTAAATTCTATTTATGGACCATGAAGGAAATAATGGAGTTACTAGGGCCGGAAGATGGTGAACTATTCTGCCATGTTTACAGTGTATATGAGGATGGAAATTATAATGATGAATCTACCGGTAAAAAAACAGATAAAAACATACTTCACAGGGAAAAATCATGGACTGAACTTTCATCAGATTTAAAAATAAAAAAAGAACAACTCTGGTGGAGAATGGAAAATGCCAGGGATAAATTATTCAAAACTCGTGAAGAGAGAGTACGTCCCCATAAAGATGATAAAATACTCACAGACTGGAATGGTCTGGTTATTGTTGCTCTAGCCATTGCAGGGAAAGTTTTTAACAGGAAAAATTATATCAGGGCAGCCCAGGAAGCTCTAAACTTTATTATAAGCAACCTTTTCATAGGGAAAGGATTATTTCACCGCTGGAGGGATGGTGAAGCTGCTGTTGAAGGAAATCTAGATGATTATGCCTATTTAATTTGGGGTTTGCTGGAACTATACCAGGCAACATTTTATTCAGAATACCTCAAACTGGCTATGGATCTCAAGCAAACACTGATGAAACATTTCTGGGATAATGAAGGTGGAGGTTTCTTTTTCACATCAGATAAGGCGTCTGAAATATTAGTGAGACAAAAAGATGCCTATGACACGGCTTTACCCTCAGGAAATTCAGTAATGATGCTTAACCTTGAAAAAATGCACCTTTTAACTGGAGATATAAAACTTAGAGAAACAGCCATTTCTCTGGAGAAATATTTCTCATCCAGAATAATAAGTTCTCCATCAGCATTTACCATGTTTCTATGTGGAACCATCTTAAAGATGGGCCCATCATTTCAGATAGTAATAGTGGGAGATAAAAAACACCCGGACACCACAAATATGTTGAATGCCCTTAAAAAGGAATTTCTTCCTAACTCTAGTATAATTCTTAAAGACAGTGAGGATATTTTCCTAAATAACTTAATTGAATCTCTAAAACACAAAAATATTGTAAATAACCAAGTTACAGCCTATGTATGTGGAAATGGAACTTGTCATGCTCCAGTAAATAATGTTGAGGATTTATTCAAATTTTTAAACAAGTTTTAATCTTTTAAACAGGTTCCATGAAGGATAAAAAACCTTTCACAAGTCAATCGCTAGATCTTAAAAAAAGGATTAATACAAAGTTTTAATTGATTAAAGTATTAACCTTCAACTAAAGAGATGATAGTAGATTGAATTTAGATTTTTTAACAAGATTAACTTAATTTACTTAATATTATGGTTTTGGAGAAATCTCCTTTAAGGATTTTTCAATTTTAGGATTTGTATTATTCTTGAGGTAAAGGAACCAGTTTTGAATATAGTGATTTTATATTCTGGTTTAAAAGACGTGAAAGTTCTCTAATTCTGCTTGCATCCCCTTCCAAGATGAAAAGTTCCAAACACTGGTTTTCCTTCAGGTGACTGTGGATCTGGGTGTTGATGATATCTTCAAAATTATGTTTAATCTGGGTAACCTTATCTTCAGATTTCTGATGATGAATTAATATAAGAATCGAATGAATGTAACCTTTCAGACTCTTTTTTTCCTCATTATCAGCTATTAAAAGCCGCGTGCTTGCTCTGAAAACTTCACTCCGACCAGAAAATCCAACATCATCTTTCAGGGCATCTATTTCCTCAAGTAATTTCTCGGATAAGGACACACTAATGATGGTCATAAGCCTATTATTAATAATTAGCTATAAAAACATTGCTAATATTTATTAAGAAAATTTATAAATATTAATAAAACTATAATTTTTCCATCAATCAAACTTTGATCATAGAAATTTGAAACTAAATACAGAAAAAATTGTATTTCGGTGCCAAAATGGAACGAAAAGCTATTTACATCCTTTTTTCTTTACTAATTCTAGTTCTCTTAGGAGCAATTGCCATCTATATTTTGACTGGAAATGGTCAATCACAATCTAATAATGGCAAAATTGGAGTAGTGGTTACAGTTGGCCCTCAAAAGGAGTTTGTTGAAAAAGTGGGTGGAGAAAAAGTAAATGTTACAGTATTGGTACCTCCGGGTTCCGATCCACATACCTATGAACCACTCCCTAACCAGATGAAACAGGTTCAAAATGCAAGGATATATTTCCAGGTAGGTTCTGGAATAGAATTTGAAGTCACCTGGATGGATAAACTGGCCAGTATAAACCCTCAAATGAAATTAGTAAACACGTCTAATGGAATTGAATTAATTCCCAATATGGCTGAACATGAAGAAGGCAGTGATCCACATGTGTGGGTTTCACCTGAAAATGCCAAAATCATGGTGGAAAACATATACCGAAGTCTGGTTGAAATGGATCCTCAAAATAAGGATTATTATACTAAAAACAGAGATGCATATCTTGGACAGCTGGATGAACTTGATAAGAATATTACTCAGAAACTTTCTGGGAAAAACAATACTAAAATAATGGTATATCATCCTGCTTGGGCTTATTTTTGCAAAGATTATAATTTAAAACAGATATCAATAGAATCCCAGGGAAAAGAACCTACACCCCAGGGTATAGCTAACTTGGTGGATCAGGCTCGTCGTGAGAACATAAAGGTTATATTTATCAGCCCACAGTATTCAACCAGTAATGCCCAGGTAATTGCCAATGAAATTGGTGGAAGAGTGGTAATTGTGGATGCGCTCAGTGAAAACTACTTGGAAAACATGAAAAAAGTAGCAGAATCTTTCGCCAGTACTTGAATGTTAAAAGAGCATATCCAAAGAGAGCATATCCGAAGATTAATGAAATATTCTAATAAGATCCTAAGAAGAATGTTCCTTAAAAGATAATACTAATATTCAAACCCTAAACTGGATTTGGTGTAAATAAATGGTGCTTAATGCAGTTGAAATAGAGAATGTGACTCTGGCATTTAATAAACAGCCAGTACTCCTGGATATTAACCTTTCAATTGTAGAAAATGATTTTTTAGCCATAATAGGTCCTAATGGAGGAGGTAAAAGCACTCTTTTGAAGATAATCTTGGGTCTTGTAAAACCAGACCAGGGTAGAGTAAGAGTTTTCGGGCACAAACCTGGAAATCCGGCAAATCCTGTTGGCTACCTTCCTCAGCACGTATCATTCGACCCTGAGTTTCCTATAAATGTTTTTGAAACGGTATTGTCCGGAAGATACCGGGGTGTTATGAAAAATTATACCAAAGAAGACCGGGAGAAAGTTTTGAATGTCCTGGAAGAGGTGGGTATGGTTGAAATGCAGGACCGGCAGATGAGCCGACTTTCAGGGGGTCAACAACAACGTGTTTTTATAGCCCGTGCCCTGGCACGCGATCCTAAATTGTTGTTATTGGATGAGCCAATGGCCAGTATAGACCCTGAAATGCAGAATTCATTTTACCAGCTATTATCAAAGCTCAGGGAGAGGATGGCCATAATACTGGTAAGTCATGATGTGGGAGCAGTTTCCACTCATGTGGATAATATAGCATGTTTAAATAAAACACTATTCTACCACGGAGCAGTGGAATATGCAGCAGAATCCCTGGAGAAAATGTATAAATGTCCTGTTGATTTACTCAGCCACGGAATTCCCCATAGAGTTTTGAAAAAACATTAAAATATTAGTGATTCAAGTGACAGGAATCCTGGAATACACTTTCATGCAGAATGCCTTCCTGGCTGCAGTTCTGGTTAGTGTAGCCTGCGGAGTGGTGGGAACTTATGTGGTTATAAAGAGGATTGTTTTTATAAGTGGTGGTATTTCCCATGCTGCATTTGGTGGTATTGGAATGGGATATTTTCTGGGAGTTAACCCTATACTGGCTGCCATACCCTTCAGTGTAATATCCGCACTTGTCATGGGATTAACCAGTAAAAAAGTTAAAATCAGTGAAGACACAGCTATAGGGATTTTATGGAGCTTGGGAATGGCTATTGGAATCATATTCATCAACCTTACCCCTGGCTATGTACCTGACCTCATGAGCTACCTTTTTGGAAGTATACTCACTGTACCAGTAAATGACCTTTTTATAATGATGGCACTGGATATAATCATCATAATTTCAGTAATTCTGTTTCAGAGGGAGTTTCAGGGAATATCCTTTGATGAAGAATTTAGTAAAGTGGTTGGCATGCCTACCACAGCCTTTTATTTACTACTTTTATCTTTAGTGGCTCTGTCAGTGGTGGTAATGATAAAAGTTGTGGGAGTTATTTTAGTCATAGCTCTTCTGACCATCCCTGCAGCCATTGCCAAACAATACACCTATAATATAAGGCGGATGATGATTTTGGCTGTAATTTTGGGAATGATACTCACTACTGGAGGTTTGTACATTTCATACCTATTTAATTTAGCTTCCGGGGCAACCATTGTTCTGGTACTGGGCATAGGATTCTTATGTTCCCTGATAATTCAAAAAATTAAGGAATCTTAAAAAACCATCTTTTTCTGTTAAAAATTATTTAAATCAATAAATATCTTTACTTCTCAAACCTATAATTTTTCTAGATAAATTAGAGAGAATTTAGATTGATTAGCATCCATATATTCTTTTAATTATTTTTCTAAAGAAATTTCCTTGAATAATAGAAAAACCCAAAAAATATTAACTTAATGGAACTTAAAATATGTTATGAAACTATGGGGTAGCTTTCAAATTCTGATTTTATTTTTGGTTTTGCTGGTTGTTGTTGGCACCTCCTTTGCTGATGTAATCAATCCGGGTGAGAAGAACATCCCCTTAACTTACCAGATCAGCAACATCCAAAGTTACCCTGATTATGTTTTCATCCTTCATGGCAGCCCTAACCCTTCAATGGAAGTTTTAAACTCCTCCCCATTCAGTTTTTATAAGTTGAGCGTTTGTTCCATTTATGCTGTACCTAAAAGTGTTTATAATGAACTGAAAATGAATCAGATGGATGAAAATCAAGCATCGTCCTTTTTAAATAATGATTCAAGAGTAGCACGCTCCAACTTGGAATTAAAAGGTATTTATGGAACTGTTCCCCTTAGCAATCCACTAGAATCTGCTCTTATAATCCTTAAAATTAACTCCATTCAGGGTAACAATCTGGATATCCAAAAAGATAAGATTATCTACAGTTATTCTAATGGTCAGACTGTTGAACAACCCTTCCAGAACCAGAATCAGACTCCCACACCTGATTCTCCACCTTCCTGGGACTATTACATTTATTTCATCCTACTACCAATTATAGCATTAATAATCATTCTATTTATTGCTATAAGGAGAAGACCAAATAAATAAGTCAAATAATCAATTTTTCAATGTTCATCAAATAAATGGTCTTTTATATCAAGAATACAATCAAGAAAATATATATAATAATGATCCTCAATGAATATGATCTATTTGTTCATTAATTGACGATTTACAACGATTTACATTATAGAACAATTAACTATTACTATAAAACTATGTTTGACCTTTTTCTATCTCTGATACTAACAGTAGTTATTGAATTTTTAATTTTATGTTTATTTAAAAGAGAAAATAGAATAATTCTTTTTTTATATTCTCTGCTAATCAATTCAATAACTCTGCCATTGGCAACATTCACTTATCTTTATCTATGCCATGACCTTCTTTTAATAGAGATTACAGTTGTAGTTGTAGAAACAATATTTATTAAAATTTTACTGGAAACTGATTATAAAAAGGCTTTTTTGATATCTTTGGCTATTAATTTCTTTACATCACTGCTCGGAGTCGTAATTGCTCTGTAATCATTTTTATTTAAACTATATCTATTTAAAATAAATCATATCTGTTTAAAATCAATTCAAGTCTAAACGGACTTATGATTAGGATAGAATTGAACTTTTTAATCTTTTAATCTTTTTATTTAATTGATCAAAGTTTTCTCTAAAGTGGTTAATTTGAAAAGATTAAATCATGAAATCCACAAGATTTTTTTTTAAAAAATACTCTTTTATGGTTTTTTAAAAGATTTTACTCCCTTTGATGTGGCAATGAGAACTTGATGAGCTACTCCGGCGAAGATTCCATTTTCTACCACACCTGGAATATTGTTAAGTGTTTTTTCCAGTTCTTGAGGGTTGTTTATCTCTTTAAACTGAACATCCACAATAAAATTATTGTTATCAGTTATTACTGGTCCATCTTTCATCTGAGCCATCCTAAGGGAAGGTGAACCACCTAATGTCTTCACGTGTTCTGAAACTGGCCGGTAAGCAGATGGTATGACTTCAATGGGCACCGGAAAATCCCCAAGTTTATCAACTTCTTTAGATTCATCCACAATAACCAAGAATTTACTGGCTGCAGAATCAACTATCTTTTCTAAAGTGTGTGCAGCTCCACCACCTTTTATGAGATTCAAATCGGGATCTACTTCATCAGCACCATCCACAGCCAGGTCGGGTAGATGTTCATCAAGGGTGGTTACAGGTATTCCACAGTCCCTGGCCAGGAAAAAAGATTGATAAGAGGTTGGTATCCCCATTAGTTCAAGTTCTTCATTTTTAATCCTTTCTCCAAGTTTCAGGATGAAGTAATGGGCAGTTGATCCGGTCCCGAGTCCCAGAACCTGTCCATCAGAGACCATCATAGCTGCTTCATGAGCAACTTCTTTTTTAGCATCTTCTAAAAGCTGGGCAGCTTCCCAGGCTACTTCTTTCTTCGGGTGCATGTATTTTATCTCCCTATTTAAAAAAATTTTTAAAAATTTATTATAATCTAATATTGTTATCGTTTTTAGAGCTAGTATCTATAAGTTTTTCACAGAACTTCAATGTCCCATTGGAAATATTCCGTTGATTGGATTCTTAATGTCTTTATAAGATTAATGGTCTTTAGGATTATCTCAAATTATAATTTGAAAAACGGTTTAATATTTTAGAAGAACCAAAGTCAAATTATGTCCTCTAGGACATTTTTCAGGAGGCTTTCCTAATTTTTTGCTTATCTTGCATTTATCCTCTTTATACAGGCCCTCTGGAAAACATAATTCTCTCAAATTGCATTTTTCATCACAATCAGGAGGGGAGAAAATGATATTTGAACCTTCAAATGCACGCTTGGAATCAATAGCTGCTTTAATATGGGCTTTATCAACTTCAACTACCTTGACTTTACCTCCTTCGTGAACTGGGCAGGGATGTTCTGTGTTCTTTACTTGTCTGATCCGGTACATCCTACCACTTTCCAGGGATTCAATACAGGTGTTCTTGAAGCGGCACTTTTCGCACTGGCTGGCAGCACCATAGTGCCTGAATATAAGTCCTTTTTCAGCTAAGTTAGTCCCAATGAGGGTTATCATATCATCTTCTCCATATAAATTGGATCACTAATAATAATAGTTTATAAACCAATCATTAACTCATAATTGGTGGTGATGGTAAATTTATTTTTTGTATCTAACATTTATTACTACTCAATAACACCAGTTTTTTGAGCCACTTTACGTGCAGCTTCCTCTGTAAGACCTCTATCTCCCAAAATTGTATATCTTTCTTTCCTAATCTTATGGGCTTGAGTTAAGGCTTCAATAATGTATTCTGGTTCGATTTTAAGTTCCTGTGAATTTACAGGAGCTTTGATAGTTTTGAGAGTATCACGGATGAACTCCCAGTCTCCACCATGAAGGTACATCATCATTATGGTTCCCACACCGCACTGTTCACCGTGCAAGGCTGGTTTTGGAGCTATAATATCCAAAGCATGGCTGAATTTGTGTTCAGCCCCACTGGCAGGTCGGCTGTTACCTGCTATGCTAATGGCCATGCCACTGGAGATCAGAGCCTTCACCACGATGGCTGCACTCTCCACCAGCCCCTCTTTTATGGCACTTGCAGATTTGATCATGGTTTCAGCTGTAATCAAGGATAAAGCAACAGCAGAATCACTGAAATCTTCATTCAACAAACGATGGGCAAGTTTCCAGTCTAAAATGGCAGTGTAGTTGGATATTATGTCTCCACAACCTGCTGCCAGGAGCTTAAAAGGTGCTTGGCTGATAATCTGAGTATCGGCAATAACTCCTACTGGTGGTTCAACTGCTAGGGAAACACTTCCACCCTGGTTTTTTATGGAGGCCCGGGGTGAAGCAATACCATCATGTGAAGCAGCAGTTGGAATGCTAACAGAGTGAGCATCTGATTGAGTGGCTGCCATCTTAGCTACGTCAATCACTTTACCTCCACCCACACCTAAAACTGCACTTACATTATCCATAGAGTCCTGAACCTGGGTAATGGCGTCATATGAGGGTTTTTCTATGATAATGGTATCCACTTCAAAGTCATGGTCCTGAAGACTGTTTATGGCTTCTTCTCCGGCAATTTTCATTGTTTTTGGGCCACTAGCCACCAATATTTTACCTTTAAGTTTCAAATCTCTACATATGGACCCGGTTTCTTTAATAACACCTGGGCCACTGTGGATTTCTCGTGGTAATTTAACTCGATTAAAATCCATGTAAATCTCCTTTACCAAAAAACTGATATTATTTTTAGGTTAACAGATAAAATATTTTTTGATTTAAATTTGTGAGGAAAATCATTTAATTCTTGCCTTATTTTGGTTAGAAAAATCAGAGGAAGATTTTTTAATATTTATGTAGTATATCTCGGATTTATTGATGCAAAACATTTATTATAATTCAATCTTAAATTGTTCTATTACACTAATCTGAATGCTGCTGTAATTTTAATCCTTATAATACTATTAAATCCATATATTATAGTCCTAGAATTATATTATTAGAAACCTAGTATAAGGAGTAAAGGTAATATATAAATCCAGACATTAGAATTGTCAATTAAAATCATCTAAAGTATGTAACTTAGATTGTTGTGGAATGGCATGGTCACATAGCCATATAAGAATATAGTCTAAAAATGGATACTTTAATAAATTTAATATAAAATTTAGAACATTTATACTGGTGAAGAAATGTCCAAGTTCAGCGAATGGTTCCATAATATACTGGAAGAAGCAGAGATAATCGACACACGTTACCCTATCAAGGGGATGCATGTTTGGCAGCCACAGGGCTTTAAAATAAGAAAACATGCCCTTAATTTACTTAAGGATATCTTAGATGAGGATCATGAAGAAGTTCTCTTCCCTCTTTTGATACCCGAAGATGAACTGGCAAAGGAGGCCATTCATGTTAAGGGATTCGAGGAAGAAGTTTACTGGATAACACATGGAGGTTTAACTCCTTTAAATAAGAAACTGGCACTTAGACCCACCAGTGAAACTGCCATGTATCCCATGTTCGCCCTTTGGGTTCGATCTCACACTGACTTACCTATGCGATACTATCAGGTGGTTAACACATTCCGTTATGAAACTAAGCACACCAGACCCCTTATAAGAGTAAGGGAGATCACAACCTTTAAAGAAGCACACACCATCCATAAGGATTCTGAAGGTGCACTTAAACAAGTAGAAAGGGCCATTGAAATTTACAGCACCTTTTTTGACCAGCTGGGAATACCTTATCTAATCACCCGCCGTCCTGAATGGGATAAATTCCCAGGGGCAGATTACACCATGGCCTTCGACACCCTTATGCCTGATGGTAAAACCCTGCAGATAGGAACAGTACATAACCTGGGCCAGACCTTTGCCAAAACATTTGACATAACCTATGAAACAGCAGAAGGTGAGCATGAGCATGTTTACCAGACATGTTACGGCTTATCAGACCGTGTTATAGCTTCAATAATTGGTATTCACGGTGATCCTTCTGGATTGGTACTCCCACCAAGCGTTGCCACCTATCAGGTTGTAATTGTACCAGTACTCTTTAAAAAGGGAAGGCAAGAAGTACTTGATTTTTGCAGTAAGGTTAAAGATCGATTAAAAAAGGCAGGTATCCGGGTTCATCTGGATGAGAGAGATCTAAGAGCCGGGAAAAAATATTATGAATGGGAAATGAGAGGTGTGCCTCTACGTCTGGAAATCGGACCCAGAGATATTGAAAATAAAAAGATGGTAATACTTCGCAGGGATACCATGGAAAAAGAAACTCTTGATTATCAGGAAGAAACCC
Source organism: Methanobacteriaceae archaeon (assembly GCA_013403005.1). Classification (NCBI taxonomy): domain Archaea; kingdom Methanobacteriati; phylum Methanobacteriota; class Methanobacteria; order Methanobacteriales; family Methanobacteriaceae; species Methanobacteriaceae archaeon. The sequence goes on from JACBOA010000018.1 coordinate 18,276, forward strand.
TCATTGGTGATGTGCAAAAGATCCTGCAACAAATCACAGATAATCTTAAAAGCAGTGCCTGGGTGAAATTCCAGGAAAATATTAGACCTGCCACATCTTTAGAAGAAGCTAAAGATATCCTATCTGAAAAAAAGGGAATCATATCTTTTCACTGGTGTGGGGAAGAATCCTGCGGTAAAAAAATTGAAGATTATGTCCGGGTTGACATTTTAGGTTTCAGTGAAAATTCAAAGGATGAAAAGTGTATAAACTGTGGTCAGAAAGCTATTAACTTAGCATTTCTAGCAAAAACATATTAAAGTGTCTAAATACTTCAAAAAATTTTATTAACATCTTACAAGCTTCTTTAAACCCATACCTTCATTGAGAGCTTGGAAATAAGAATTGGAAAATATTACCAATTGAAATATAGTAAAGGGATTTACTATGAACATACGGTTAATCATATTAATAGGGGCAGTGCTTGTCTTTGCTGGAGGTTGTGGGATGGCCAGCTTCCTTTCTGGAGGGGGCATCACACTCGAACAGGCCTACGATAATAATCAAGCAGAAATCATTCAAAAAACCGTTGCCGGAACCATACCCCACAATGTAACCATTAGCAATAAGGGTAATAAACCATTAGTAGTGGATAAAGGCACCATTCTGAAAAGTAAGGAATCACAAAACCTGGTTATTATTGAAGATAAAAAAATCACTCCTAACAGCAATGATACGGTAAAAGCTTACTGCATGGAACCCGAGACAAAAGCAATCCCTGGAACAACATTGAACCCATCAGGCATGGCATCTAATCAAATAATGCAGATAATAAGCACCACAGACCCTTCAGACCTTCAAAATGCAACTAAATCTCAACTTCAGATATGGATAATAGTCAGCAAGGGACAAGTTGATGTTTACTCTGGTGAAGCCATGGCAGTAGTTCAAAGTCAAAAAATTAAATACTACCAACTAAATGAAAAGCTGGAAATAGCTAAAAAAAGTGTTATGACCCGTTTCGACATAAGTTCAGAGGAAATTCAAAATATGTCCAGTAGTGCTGATTCGGGCAGTATTCAGGTGGGTAACTGGCTGGCTGCTTTAAGACAGTGGTTGAGAACCACACTTGGAATATGAAAAATACAATTAAGGCTTTATTATTAGAATTTTTCCAAATTACTCTTTAAAAAAATGAATATAGTTAGAAACTATTTTAAAAAGATTAAATCACAAAAATCGGATAGCATGAAAGAAACATTTGCAATAATTCCTGTGTCACGGTTTTCACAGGCAAAAACCAGATTATCCCCTACTCTTACTCCGCTTGAGAGGGAGAATCTTCTTAAAGCCATGTTGAAGGATGTTATTAGGGCATTAAGGGGTAGTGTAGATGGAATAGTTGTTATAAGTTCCGATGAAGACGTGCTTAATTTTGTTAAGAATTTAAATGTCACATGTCTGGAAGAAGAAGGCCAAACAGACCTAAATGGTGCACTGACCCAAGCCGTAAATTACAGCTCCCAATACGCAGACCAGGTTCTCATTATACCTTCAGACGTACCACTCATCCGCCGCAATCAGGCCCAGGAAATGGTTGAACTGGCAGAAAAATGGCCAGTGATCATTGCACCTGCAAAAGGTGGGGGAACCAATGCTCTGATATGCCCCACCAATGGAATAAAAATGAAATTCGGGGATTGTAGTTTTTTCCAGCATATTGAAGAAGCAGATAAAGCGGGCCTGCACAGATACATATATGATTCTTTTTACCTTTCACTGGATGTGAACACTGCTGAAGATCTGGGAGAAATCATGCTCCATGGTTCTGGAACTGAAACCAGCCGTTTCCTTAAAAGCATAGGTCTTCGGGTTAAATCCAACCATGGAATTGAAAGACTGAAGGTGGAAAGGTAAATGATCGCCTTGTCTATTGCTGGTTTTGACCCTTCTGGTGGTGCAGGTGTTCTGGCAGATACTAAAACTTTCCAGGCTCTGGGAGTTTTTCCCACGGCAGTAATCACCGCCCTCACTGCTCAGAATGTTAATCGAGTCAGTGGGATTCAACCTGTTGACCCCGAATTTGTTGCTGAACAGATTGATTTGGTAATGGAGGTTGAAGATATTCAATATGCCAAAACAGGAATGTTATATTCTCCTGCAATTGTGGAAAAGGTAGCCAGTAAAGTGCGACAGTACAATTTAAAGCTGGTGGTTGATCCAGTGCTGGTTGCAGGTTCTGGGGGAGTTTTATCCGAGGAAAAACTCGCAGAATCACTAAAAGAACAACTTTTACCATTAGCAGAGTTAATTACACCCAATATCCATGAAGCCCAGGCGCTGACAGGTATCGAAATTAAAAATGAAGAAGATGCTGCTAAGGCAGCTATTGAAATTGGAAAGCTGTGCCCAAATGTGGTTACTGGAGGTCACCTGAAAGGTAGAGATCTTTTTTTCAACGGGTCATTAAAAGTGATTGATGGTGAGATCATAAAAAGCAGAAACACCCATGGCTCCGGATGCACCTACTCCGCAGCCATAACAGCTTTTATGGCTAAGGGTATTTCAATGGAGGAATCTATTAATTTAGCATCGGATTTCACTAAGAAGGCCATTTTAAAGGGTGAACGAGGTACCCTTAATCAGTACCATGTGCAAATAGATAAATAAAATATAGTCTATAATATTATGAGTAAAATATAAAAAATATGGAGTTAATTATAGTCGATTAGATATAAAAATAAATAATAAAAAATTATATAAAATTAATAATTATGTTTTTTTAGAGGTTAATTTAATGGTTAAATCTGTCGTAAACAAAGGATAGAGGTGAGTTTATGGTTTCCAGTGATGAAATTAGAAGAAGATTAGAGGCAAAAAGGAGGGGTGAAACGTTACATGAAGAAAAGAAGGTTGAAATGCATACTTTTAACTGTCCAGAGTGTCAGACAGCTAATCTTCCAAAGGCTAAATTCTGTGTGGGTTGCGGTAAGCCCCTGCCTAAGGAAGAAACACCTGGAGTACAACCAGTGCAAAGCAGCACAAAAACTCAACAAGCTTCACCCTCACCAGTAACTGAAAGTGAGGAAGGTGCTGATTATAAAGTATGCCCCTCATGTAATCAGAAAAATAAGCTAAACGCCAAATTCTGCATAATCTGCGGTCATAAATTTGAGGAAAATCTAGCAGCGGAAAATAGTCAACTGAAGAGTGTTCCAGAACCCGGGGTAAAAGATGAAACTGAAGTTTCCCCAGCTCATGAAGTATCCGAACCTGCATCTTCAGTTACTGAAGACTTTCCTGAAAAATCCACTGAAGATGTTCCGGATCTAGTTGCAGGAGAACCTGGCACAGAAGAGGATATTGCTGAGCCTTCATCATCAAAATCTGATGAAACACCTGCAGAACAACAAAAAACTCCAGATGTTCCTGAAATAAAGGTTCCAGAACATTTAAAACCATCTGCTGAATCAAATCTTTCTGAGTCAGAAACTGACGAAATACCACAAACAGGGGAATCTCCTCTCAAGGAACCTGTTCAAGATGTGGACCCAGTGGAGAAAATTAAAAAAGCCAAGGAACTTATGGACATAGGTGCTATAACTCAAGAAGAGTATGATGAAATAAAAAACAAGTATCTCAAACAGATTTAGTTTACTAAGATAACAAATACTTAATTAAAAATTGTATTTATGAACAGATTATGAGCATTGTATAGGTATAGATTAAAAAAAGATAAATAAAAGGGAATAAAAAAAAATTGGCTATTAAAAGGGGAGTATTGAACCTCCCACATTAACCCCATTTTCTTTGCACATGTTAATCACGTATTCTGAGGGAAGGAAAAAGTTGAAGCCCTGTTTTTCAAATCCTTCTACTAGAATCCCGATCACTTGATTGTTGTTGTTACAGACAGGACCTCCACTGCTACCACTGTCTACAGCTGCATCGGTCTGATAGTACACAGTACCTTTGGTTGAAGGTCTCTCAGCACTTACAATGCCACTGGTCAGGGTAGCGGTGTAAATACTATTCCAGAGTTGTTTACTTCCTCCTTCTGTTTTCATATTACTGTAGAAAGCAAACTGCTCTGTGGGATAACCGTATATGCGAACACTATCACCCACATTAACTTTCTGGTTGCTTAGGGGTAGGTAGGGTAGTTTACTTGCTTTATTTACCTTTATAATTGCCACGTCCCTTTCAGTGGAAGAATCTCCCATATCAATCAATCTAGCTTGGACAGGATTGTTAGCACTTTCTGGAAATGCGGGGCCCCTGACATAGATGTTGTTTTCATATTTTGTGGCCTTAACAGCACCAGCACTCATAAACTGGTTGGTCAATGTATCTAAATCAGATTCAGTTAAACTACTTACCATTTCTGGGTGGGCTTTCTTCAGGAAAATGTAAACTGCTGCTTTATCCACATAGAATTTTAAATCATCATCATTCATTCTCCGGATAACCCCTTTTTTCTGCAGATCCCATGGATCCCCAACAACATGAGCAGCTGTGGCAATGTAACCATCACTGGTGATTATAAAGCCAGAACCTGCCGAAATTCCATAATAATCAACTGTAACATCATAAGTTTTATTATCTGTGGGATCAGTTACTTTAGCAGCTCCTGAAACAGCAGAAACCAGGAAAACTGTGGCGTTTTGTGGTGAAGTGGCGGCTGGCTGATAAAGAACGTAAGCACCTGCAGCTGCTAATACTAAAATCACCACTGCAGCTGCAATAATCAGTTTATTATTTCCCAGAGCCGATTTTTTATCAGAAGGTTTTTTCTGATTACTTGCAATTGAAGGTGACTCTTTAATTGAAGGTGGAAGTTCGCTTCCACATTCTTCACAGAATTTAGCATTTTCAGGGTTATCAGTCCTACATTTTGAACATTTCAGTTTTACCCCTCCCTCTAGGTTAAATTGTATTTAATATGGTTATGCTCTTGGAGTTATTATATACAGGTAGAAAGTGAATGTTAAAGAAGATTAACATCCTCTGCTTTTAATATGTCAACCCCTTCATCTTCAAGAACTTTGATTCCGGCATCAAGATCCTCAGTGCGGATCACAACGATAGCTTTATTGGTTTTTTTCTCAACAAAGGCGTAAATGTATTCAACGTTAACATCAGCTTTGTTGAAAATTCCAAGAATAGTAGCCAGTCCACCAGGTTCATCAAGAACTTCCACAGCAATAACTTCATTGACTTTAACAACAAAGTTGTTTTCAGTCAGAACCTCCTCTGCTAGATCAGGATCAGGAACTATCATTCGCAGAATTCCAAATTCAGAGGTGTCTGCAATGGAAAGAGCCCTTATATTTACACCTGCATTTGACAGAACTTTCATAGCTTTCCAGAGTCTTCCTTTTTTATTTTCCAAAAATACTGATATTTGTTTTAACTTCATTTACGCAACCCCTTATTGAACTAATTTATTGACGATCTGATGAATAAATAAATCCCCTAATTTCATTAATATAAATGTCTGAATGTAATCTACTGAACTTAAGTTATTTCATCTAAATTAGAACTTGAGATTTATTAATCACCCTAAGCCTCTTTTATCAACTACTCTGATGGCTTTACCTTCACTACGGGGCAGACTTCCAGGTTCCACCAGGGTAACAGTTACTCTCAATCCGATTTCGTTGTGTATCTGTTTTTCTATATTTTTTTTCACCTGTTCCACATGTTTTACTTCATCAGAAAATAAAGCAGGGGATGTTTCCACATGAACCTCTAGTTCATCCAGTTGCTCAGGTCTTTTTACAATGATCTGATATACTGGTTCCATTCCAGGTATTTTAAGGAGTGCTCTTTCAATCTGAGAGGGGAATACGATTACTCCTCTGATTTTAAGCATATCATCGGATCTGCCGGTGATTCTATCCATTTTAATATGCGTCCTACCACATTCACATGGACCATGACGGAGGGCGGTTATATCGCGGGTCCGGAAACGAATAATGGGCATTCCTTCCCGGGTTAGGGTGGTTAGTACTAGTTCTCCTTTTTCACCTTCTGGTAACGTTTCAAGGGTGTTGGAGTCAATGATCTCGGGATAGAAATGATCATCGAATATGTGCAGTCCGGATTTCACATGACATTCCTGTGCTACTCCAGGACCAATGATCTCGGTGAGTCCGTAGATATTCAGGGCAGAAATGTTAAGTCTTCGTTCAATTTCATTTCTCATCTCCTCAGTCCACATTTCAGCACCGAAAACCCCTGCTTTTAGCTTAAGATCTTTACTATCCACACCCTCTTTTTCCAGAACCTCGGCCAGGTAAAGAGCATAGCTGGGTGTGCAGGTAATTATGGTGCTTTGGAAATCCTGCATTATTTCAATTTGGCGTTGAGTGTTCCCGGCGCTGATGGGAATCACAGTTGCCCCTATTTTCTGTGTTCCATAGTGCACTCCCAGTCCTCCAGTAAAGAGCCCATATCCATAGCAGTTCTGGATAACATCCTTCTTGGTGGCTCCGGCCATGCTAAGGGTCCGGGCCATGACTTCACTCCATATTTCAATATCTCGTTTAGTGTATCCTGAAACAGTTGGTTTTCCTGTTGTTCCGGAGGATGTGTGTACTTCAACAATATCTTCTTCAGGAACTGCGAACATTCCAAAGGGATAGGCATCTCTAAGGTCACTTTTGGTGGTGAAAGGCAGTTTAATTATATCCTCCAGTGATTGAATGTCATCAGGACTTACTCCTTCCTGGTCAAATCTCTGTTTATAGTAAGGAACATTTTCATAGGCTCTTTTAACAACGTTCTGCAATCTTTTTAGCTGTAATTTTTCTCTCTGTGAGGCTGACATGCACTCAGCTCTTTCATTCCAGATCATTTCCACACCTCAAAGGTACCATAAATATAACTTTAAATAATTAATTTTGGTAGGTCTAACTTTAACATCAAATTGTCAAATTTGATTTTCAGCTTTTTATCATCTATTTACATAAACTATTATAAAGATACATTCATCTATTATAATAAGCTACATTAACCCTGTTATTTTTAGATTTCTTCAAAAAAATTCAGTGAATTGATTTAATACTTCCTAAATTCAAGCCAGAAGATTTTTTTAAAGTATAAAGACTTTCTATTAATTTATTTAAGATAATAATTATAACAAATCCATTAATTTCAATACTTAAACAGATGATTTTACACATAGACCTAATGATTTTACAATTTATTGGCTTGTTAATAAAAAAAGAAGATAGGAGAATCACTTTTTCTCAAAGGATTCTAGCCAGTCATCAAAGTTTTCCCGGAACTCTTCAAGTTTCATGTCCAGTATCCTACGGTTATCCACCAGGTTCAAAGCTCCTGATAAGAGTTCAACCTCCAGGCGGCGGTTGACTTCTTCCCAGTTGACGATGTTCCAGAAGGCCTCCACATATTCTGGGCGGACATTCTTGTAATCCAAATAATAGGCGTGTTCCCACACATCTAGAACCATTAAAACCCGGAAGTGGGGGATCACATTTACATTGTGTTTTTCAATCTGGGTGATGAAAAGCCGGTCCGTGCCCCTGCAAAAGGTTAAAGCAGCCCATCCTGAACCTTCAGTACTGACTGCTACCTGCGAGAATTCCTGTTTAAACCTTTCAAATGTTCCGAAATCTTTATTGATATACTTGGCTAGGGTACTCGTTGGCTCCCCTCCACCTTTGGGTGCAGGTGCCATATTCTCCCAGAAGAGTTTATGTAAGACGAATCCTCCGACATGGAAAGATAACTCCTTGGCCACGGCTTTCACATCAAATTCCAGACCGGGTCTGCTGTCAAATTTTGCAAGCAGTGCATTGGCACCATCAACATAAGCCTGGTGGTGTTTATCATGGTGTATCTGGAGCTGCTCTTCTGATATGTAGGGAGCCAGATCTCCGTAGCCGTAGGGTAGTGAGGGAAGTTCATATACTTTTTTTGCCATTTTTTATCACCTTCGTACAATCTTTTAGTATATTGAAGTATTTTTTATCCCATTCCCAGTTTTTTTAGGCTTCAATTAACATTTTTTTAGTTATCCTACCATTTATAGTAGTTTCTGTAACACAACCACCAGTCATAGCATTTATATTCTTTGGTTCTTTTTTTTGCAGTTTCCATGTCGGCAGCTGGAGGAATGATGAGTCCTTTGCCAATAATTTCATTACGGGGCCAGTTGGCGGGTATGGCCACGCTTTTCTCTTCAGCAGTTTGGAATCCTTCTATCATTCTGAGAATTTCATCCATGTTCCTTCCCAGTTCCTGGGGGTAGTAAAGCATGGCTCTTATAATACCCTGTGGATCAACGATGAACACCGCCCGGACAGTGTTAGTGCCTTTGTTGGGGTGGATTAAGCCCAGAGTGTTGGCAACTTTACCCGTGTCTGCGATTATAGGGAATTCAATGTCCACATCTAAGTTATCTGATATCCACTGAATCCATTTGAGGTGTGAGAAAACCTGGTCCACGGATAATCCGATAAGCTCACAGTCCATTTCCCTGAAACGCTCATAACGAAGCTGGAAGGCCACAAACTCAGTGGTACATACCGGTGTGAAATCAGCTGGGTGGCTGAATAAAACGAACCATTTGCCTTTGAAAGCTTTGGGTAGTTTCATCATTCCCTGGGTGGTTTGAACTTCCATTTTAGGAAATTTATCCCCTATAAGTGGCATTCCTAAACCTTTTTTCTTTATTTTTCTTAGTTCGTAAACTTTTTCTCCCATTTTTTACCCCCTTTGGTAAATTCTAACACTAATATTTTTGTCCCCTTTTTTAATTTATTTATTTTTATTTTAATGGTGATTTTATCAAAAGATGCGATGGAGATCTTTTGCATGGTGATATTTTACAAAGATGATCTAAAAGAGCGAATGTAATGTATCACTAAAATTTTCAAAATTAATTCATTAAATAAATTGAATCAATCCCCATTACCATAATAAGTGAATGCTATAAATAGATGGATTTTTAGGGAATGAAGATTTATATCAACAATTTTATATCAATTATGGATTCTAAAGTATGGGTTGGAACGAAAAATAGAAAAAGAAAGTGGAGGAGGGTTTCCTCCACTTATATTTTTTTGTGTGCTGATATGAGTCCGCCCAGTACCATAAATATGGTCAGGATAACGCCTACTGGCGGTAGTCCTGTGCTCTGCATACCCACGGTTTTTGAACTCACTGAACTTCTAGCTTGAACCTCAGAGGATGCTGCTTGAACCACTAGGGGTGCTGGTTGAGCATTTACTGATAGGGACTGTGTTTCCTCGTTTAAGGTGGGGTCGTAGGTAGTGGTTGACAGTTGTGGGTTGATGAGGAAGTTACCAGCACGTAAAAAGCGCAGGTTTAAAAGCAGAGTGGGGTCTCCCACAGGCACAGTTCCCAAATTCCAGATCAGGGTTCTGGTAACAAGATCATAGGTCCACTGGTTGCCTATATCATCGCTGGCTCCTGCAAACTCCATACCATCGGGTAAGGTGTAGGTCATCACCACATTTTCTGCAGCATCCGGTCCATTGTTACCCACTTTAAGAGTGTAGCTCACAACTTCACCAGCCACAGGATTGATCTTACCCGGTGTAACTGTGAGGTAGAGACTGGATTTGGGATTGATGGTCACATCCTTGCTCACGGTCTGATAATCTGTGGTTCCGTTTACTTTAGCCACACCCGCAGTTTCATCAGCAGTTAAAGTAGCCGTGGCCACACCATTAAGAGTGGTTTTGTCAATGATTTTACTTCCGATGCTTCCCTTATCTGTCTGGAACCTAACCGGAGTAAGATCCGGTATATGCCCCACTGAAGGGTTAAACGGAGTAACTGTAGTTCCGTCGAAGAAGTTGTTGAAACTCACTGTCACCAGACTGGTAGCACCATTATTAACAGGGTTAGGAACAGCATCGATGGTCATATAAAGCCAAACAGTAGGAGCCGATACTCCTGAAAGCAGATCTGAGAAGACTGGCTGGTTTAAACCCCACCAATTCTTTTCCAAGTCATTGACACCAGAAATAGCACGTACAGCGTTCCCAGAAATATAAGCAGTGTTACCCGAAAAACGGCAGAAATTAGCAGTCAGGCCTTCAAGGAGATTATATATTGCTCCTCCTTCAATTGCAGTATTGCTTAAGAAGTTACACTGGTTAATGTTGGATGTAGCAAAGTTGTAGATGGCTCCACCTGTCTTGGCAGTGTTACTGGTGAAAGTGGTACAATTAATAGTCAACGGACCACAATTGAAGACACCACCACCTAAATCAGCTGAGTTTCCACTAACCGTACACTGAGACATACTCAACCCACCCATATTGTAGATACCACCACCACTTGGAGCAATGTTAGCCCTGTTATCACTAACAGTACATCCAAACATAGTCAACGTACCCGTATTGTAGACACCACCACCAATATATATAGCGGTGTTTCCACTAATTGTACACTGAGTCATATTCAAAGTACCCTGATTGTAGACACCACCACCACCGTTACTATTGCCTCCGTTTCGTATGGTGAAGTTGGTTAGGTTCACGGTTCCGGATTGGATGGTTAGTGGTCTTCCGTTGTTTGTTCCGTCGATTATGGTGCCTGTTTGGCTTTGACCGATGAGGTTTACGTTCTTGTTAATGGTTATGTGTTCTTGGTAGGTTCCATCCGCTACGTAAACTGTTCCACCGTCATCCACGGTGTTGGTTCCGTTTTGTATGGTGGCTTTGGCCTTGTCAGGTGTTGATCCATCGTTGTTGTCATTTCCCGTGGCATTGTTAACGTAGATGGTGTTTGCAGCAGTAACTGTAGAAACAGTAGCAAATAACAGAAATAGCAGACCTAGAAGAAGGATAATTTGGTTTTTTCTTGTTTTCAAACTTTTTTCACCTCCTTTTATAGTTGATAAATCCCATAAACATTTTAGTTGGGAAAATTCTACCAAGGAGGGTATTCAAGCTTGTATTTTTGGCAACAATTATACGAATTATACCCTCATATAACTAATATTGTGGTTATATTCCATTTATCAATTTTTCGAAAAAAATAGCCACATGGATAAGCAAAATATGAATTCATAGTAATATTTCGCATCTTAATATACATATATTGATGACATATCTTTTCACAGAGACATTTTTTATATCAGAAATAAGATAAACGGAATCTTCATATCAATATAGGATAAAATCTCTTTCTCAGAACACATCACCTTTAAAACTAATACCAATCGCTCATATCTATCAAATTTACACATAATAAATGTATAGCATGTTTTATGACGTTTAACTGGGTTAAAATAATTAAAAGGATGTTCTCAAAGAATAGAGTTTTTGATTGGGTAAACCCGCCTAGACTACAATGTTCTATATATTTGTCCTTGAAAAATCTATAAAAAAAAGAGATTCCTGGGGAAAAAATAGAAAAAGAAAGTGGAGGAGGGTTTCCTCCACTCATATTTTTTTATGTGCTGATATGAGTCCGCCCAGTACCATAAATATGGCCAGGATAACGCCTACTGGTGATATTCCAGTGCTCTGCATACCCACGGTTTTAGAACGAACTGAACTTCCAGCTTGAACCACTAAGGGTGCTGCTTGAACATCCATGGATAGGGACTGAGTTTCCTCGTTTAAGGTGGGGTCGTAGGTAGTGGTTGAAAGTTGTGGGTTGATGAGGAAGTCTCCGGCACGTAAAAAGCGCAGGTTTAAGATTAGAGTGGGGTCTCCCACAGGCACAGTTCTCAAATTCCAGGTCAGGGTTCTAGTATCACGATCATAGGTCCACTGGTTGCCTATATCATCGCTGGCTCCTGCAAACTCCATACCATCGGGTAAGGTGTAGGTCATCACCACATTTTCTGCAGCGTCCGGTCCATTGTTACCCACTTTAAGAGTGTAGGTCACAACTTCACCAGCCACAGGATTGGTCTTACTCGGTGTAACTGTGAGGTAGAGACTAGATTTAGGGTTAATGGTCACATCCTTGCTTACTGTCTGAGAATCTGTGGTTCCGTTTACTTTAGCCACACCTGCAGTTTCATCGGCAGTTAAAGTAGCCGTGGCCACACCATTAAGAGTGGTTTTGTCAATGATTTTACTTCCAATGCTTCCCTTATCTGTCTGGAACCTAACCGGAGTAAGATCCGGAATATGCCCCACTGCAGGATTAAACGGAGTAACTGTAGTTCCGTCGAAGAAGTTGTTGAAACTCACTGTCACCAGACTGGTAGCACCATTGTTAATAGGGTTAGGAGCAGCATCGATGGTCATGTAAAGCCAAACAGTAGGATCTGACACTCCATAAAGCAGGACTGAGAAGGTTGGCTGGTTTAAACCCCACCAATTCTTTTCCAAGTTATTGGTACCATCATTGGCGTATACCGCGTTTCCTGAACCACTACTAGCAGTATTACCTGAAATACGGCAGAAATTAGCAGTAAAAGTTACATAGAAATTATAAATTGCTCCTCCAGAAGATGCAGTGTTACTTAAGAAGGGAGACTGGTTGATGATGGATGTACCATGGTGATTGAAGATGGCTCCACCATTAGCACCGGCATTGTTACTGATGAAAGTGGAAGTATCTATAATCAGCGTACCATAGTAATTGTAGACACCACCACCATCATTAACAGCGGTGTTCCCATTAAATGTACATTGATACATAGATGGCTTAGCATAGTAATTGTAGACACCACCACCCTCATTAACAGCGGTGTTCCTACTAAATGTACATTGATACATAGATGGCATACTATAAATATTGATGTAGACACCAGCACCTTGAGAGACACCGGAGTTTTCACTAATTGTACACTGATACATAGTCGACGTGCCACTATCGAAGACACCAGCACCCGTAGCGGCAGCGGTGTTCCCACTAACTGTACACTGAGACATATTTAACTTACCCGTATTGTAGATACCACCACCATCATAAATAGCGGTGTTTCCACTAACTGTACACTGAGTCATATTCAAATTACCCCTATTGTAGATACCACCACCTCTATTAGCGGTGTTTCCACTAACTGTACACTGAGTCATATTCAAATTACCCTGATTGTAGACACCACCACCAATATTTCCGGTAGCGCGTCCGTTTTGTATAGTTAATTTGTTCAAGTTTACGGTTGTTCCCCATTGGATGGTTAGTGGTCTTCCGTTGTTGGTTCCGTCGATTATGGTGCCTGTTTGGCTTTGACCGATAAGGTTTACGTTCTTGTCAATTATTATGTGCTCTGGGTAGGTTCCATCCGCTACGAAAACTGTTCCACCGTCATCCACGGTGTTGGTTCCGTTTTGTATGGTGGCCTTGGCAGTGGCAGGTGTTAATCCATCGTTGTCATCATTTCCGGTGGCATTGTTAACGTAGATGGTGTTTGCAGCAGTAACTGTAGAAACAGTAGCAAATAATAGTAATAGCAGACCTAGAAGAAGGACAATTCCCTGTATATTTCTTGTCTTCAAACTTTTTTCACCTCCTTTTATAGTTGATAAATCCCATAAACATTTTAGTTGGGAAAATTCTACCAAGGAGGGTATTC